>NZ_VMKV01000057.1:0-14941 GCF_013276335.1 Streptococcus sp. 2100
CTCCTCTCAGTTCTGAGGACACGGTAATGATTGATGCGACGGAAGTAAAAATCCATCGCCTTAAAAAACAATTAGCGAATTATTCTGGTAAAAAGAAATGCCACGCTATGAAGGCTCAAGCGATTGTCACAAGTCAAGGGAGAATTGTTTCTTTGGAGATCACTGTGAACTATTGTCATGATATGAAGTTGTTCAAAATGAGTCGCAGAAATATCGGACAAGCTGGTAAAATCTTGGCTGACAGTGCTTATCAAGGACTCATGAAGATATATCCTCAAGCACAAACTCCGAGGAAATCAAGTAAACTTAAGCCATTAACTCTTGAAGACAAAGCCTGTAACCATGCACTATCTAAGGAGAGCAGCAAGGTTGAGAATATTTTTGCCACAGTAAAAACGTTTAAAATGTTTTCAACAACCTATCGAAATCATCGTAAACGCTTCGGATTACGAATGAATTCGATTGCTGGCATTATCAATCATGAACTAGGATTCTAGTTTTGCAGGAAGTCTAGTAGTAAAATAAACTAAAAATCTGTTGCATAATAATGATAAAAACGATATAATGAAAGCGTCTTCGATATTGATGATATAAAATCATTAAAAATTAGCAAAAATCGTTTAATTAGTTAGTTTATAATCTATTGGTCTTCTTCAGTCCAGTGTATCTGCTAAGACCGTTCTTAAAAGTTATCGCTATGATTGGAATACCTACTATAGGTATAGTATGAATTACCACAGATATGGATATATTGTCATTCCGGAATGGTCTTCTTATTATAGCTATTCTGAGTATAAAGTTGGCGGAGGCTGGAACTACGATCGTTATGAGGTAGTAAACCATTACAAAGGAGGCTATTGATCCTTAAAGAGTGAGAAAAAGGAGGACTGGATATGTTACAGCTTACTCATGTGACCTTAAAAACGCGACAAGTCATCTTGCAAGATGCGGATTTCACCTTTAATAAAGGCAGGGTTTATGGTGTTCTCGCTATCAATGGCTCTGGAAAGACGACCCTGTTCCGCGCCATTAGCAACTTAATCCCCATAAGTAGTGGAAATATCGCAGTCTCTCCTTCTTTATTTTATTATGAGAGTGTTGAATGGCTGGATGGAAACTTAAGTGGGATGGACTATCTTCGCCTTATAAAAAGCATCTGGAAGTCAGACCTGAACTTGAGGGATGAAATCGCCTACTGGGAAATGTCTGACTATATCAGCCTTCCCATTCGCAAGTATTCCCTAGGCATGAAGCAACGCTTGGTGATTGCCATGTATTTCCTCAGTCAGGCCAAATGCTGGCTTATGGATGAAATTACAAATGGCTTAGATGAGTATTATCGACAGAAGTTTTTTGATAGGCTGGCACAAATCGATAGACAAGAGCAGCTGGTTCTTTTAAGTTCCCACTATAAGGAAGAGTTGGTTGATGTCTGCGATAGAGTAGTAACCATTCATCAGGGGCAGATAGAAGAGGTTTAGTTTATGAAAGATGTTAGTCTATTTTTATTGAAAAAAGTTTTCAAAAGTCGTTTAAACTGGATTATCTTACTTTTATTTGCATCTGTACTCGGTGTTACCTTTTATTTAAATAGTCAGACTGCAAACTCACACAGCTTGGAGAGCGAGTTGGAAACCAGTGTTGTAAAATATGAGAGAATCATCAATGAAAATGAAGTGAAGCTTTCCCAAATGTCTGACACCAGCTCGGAGGAATACCAGAGTGTTAAAAGTAATTTAGACTTGCAAAAAAATTTTTTAACGCAAAAGAAAGAAATTTTGAATTTACTAAAAGAAGGACGATGGAAAGAAGCCTATTATTTGCAGTGGCAAGATGAAGAGAAGAATTATGAAGTTATGTCAAATGAACCGACTGCTAGCTCTGACTTTAAAATGGCGGTTGACCGCCAACGAAAGATTTACCAAGCCCTGTATCCCTTGAACATAAAAGCACATACTTTGGAGTTTCCGACCCACGGGATTGACCAGATTGTCTGGATTTTAGAGGCTATCATCCCAAGCTTGTTTGTGGTTGCTATTATTTTTATGCTAACGCAACTATTTGCAGAAAGATATCAAAATCATCTGGACACAGCTCAGTTATATCCTTTTTCAAAAGTGACATTTGCTTTATCCTCTCTTGGAGTTGGAGTGGGCTATGTAACTGTGCTGTTTATCGGAATCTGTGGATTTTCTTTTCTAGCGGGAAGTCTGATAAGTGGTTTTGGACAGTTAGATTATCCCTACCCAATTTATAGCTTAGCGAATCAAGAGGTAACTATTGGAAAGATACAAGATGTGTTATTTCCTGGCTTGTTCTTAGCTTTCTTAGCCTTTATCGTCATTGTGGAAGTCGTGTATTTGATTGCTTACTTTTTCAAGCAAAAAATGCCTGTCCTTTTTCTTTCACTCATTGGGATTGTTGGCTTATTGTTTGGCATCCAAACCATTCAGCCTCTTCAAAGGATTGCACATCTGATTCCCTTTACTTACTTGCGTTCAGTGGAGATTTTATCTGGAAGATTACCTAAGCAGATTGATAATGTCAATCTAAATTGGAGCATGGGGCTAGTTTTACTTCCTTACTTGATTATCCTTTTGTTAGTGGGGATTTTATTTATCGAAAGATGGGGAAATTCACGTAAAAGGGAAGTTTTTAATAGATTCTAGCTTTCCTATAGGTAGGGAAAATAAGTAAAAACTAACATAGAGAGGGAATCAACTTGATTCTCTCTTTTTGATTCGAAAACCAAACCAAAATACAAACACAAACTTTTCAAAAAATAACTTTTTATCTTGACAAGAGCTAGAAAACTTGGTATCATATAAAAGTTGAGAAAAGCAGAAGTGAGAGCTTCTCGCCTTGTGACATTAAGTTGCCTGGCCCTACGGATGAAAAGTTTCGAAGAAACGCTATCATAACGTGCGGGCTTGTATATTTACGAGTCCGCTATTGTTTTTCTCTAATAAAACAAAAGAGGTGAAAACCATAGCAAAGCAAGACTTATTCATCAATGATGAGATTCGTGTACGTGAAGTTCGCTTGATTGGTCTTGAGGGAGAACAGCTAGGCATCAAGCCACTCAGTGAAGCGCAAGCTTTGGCTGATAACGCTAATGTTGACCTAGTATTGATTCAACCCCAAGCCAAACCGCCTGTTGCAAAAATTATGGACTACGGTAAGTTCAAATTTGAGTACCAGAAGAAGCAAAAAGAACAACGTAAAAAACAAAGCGTTGTTACTGTGAAAGAAGTTCGTCTAAGTCCAACGATTGACAAGGGTGACTTTGATACAAAACTTCGCAATGCACGCAAATTCCTTGAAAAAGGAAATAAAGTTAAGGTATCTATTCGCTTTAAGGGTCGTATGATTACCCATAAAGAGATTGGTGCAAAAGTTTTAGCCGAGTTTGCTGAAGCAACTCAAGATATTGCCATCATCGAACAACGTGCTAAAATGGATGGACGTCAAATGTTCATGCAATTGGCGCCAGCGACTGACAAAAAATAATTGTCAGAAAGTTAAATAAAGGAGAAAAAATCATGCCAAAACAAAAAACACACCGCGCATCAGCTAAACGTTTCAAACGTACAGGTTCTGGTGGACTTAAACGTTTCCGTGCTTACACTTCTCACCGTTTCCACGGAAAAACTAAGAAACAACGTCGTCATCTTCGTAAAGCATCTATGGTGCATTCAGGAGATTACAAACGTATCAAAGCAATGCTTACTCGCTTGAAATAATAGCTTGACTGTAAGTAAATAATTCTAGGAAATATTTGGAGGAAATAAAACATGGCACGTGTTAAAGGTGGCGTTGTATCACGCAAACGTCGTAAACGTATTCTTAAATTAGCAAAAGGTTACTATGGAGCTAAACACATCTTGTTCCGTACTGCAAAAGAACAAGTAATGAACTCTTACTACTATGCATACCGTGATCGTCGTCAGAAAAAACGTGACTTCCGCAAATTGTGGATCACTCGTATCAACGCGGCAGCTCGTATGAACGGACTTTCATACTCACAATTGATGCATGGTTTGAAATTGGCTGAGATCGAAGTTAACCGTAAAATGCTTGCTGACTTGGCTGTTAACGATGCAGCAGCTTTCACAGCTCTTGCAGATGCAGCTAAAGCAAAACTTGGTAAATAACAACTGATGAGACTGGAAGAGGATTGTCCAGTCTTTTTAAAAATAAAGGAGAAAAATATGGCTTCAAAAATGCTACATACTTGCTTGCGAGTAGAAAATCTTGAAAAATCAATTGCATTCTATCAAGATGCTTTTGGTTTTAAAGAATTGCGTCGCAGAGATTTTCCAGATCATGCCTTCACGATTGTCTATCTAGGTCTTGAGGGTGATGACTATGAGTTGGAATTGACTTATAACTACGATCACGGCCCTTATGTGGTTGGAGATGGCTTTGCTCATATCGCCCTAAGTACACCTGATCTTGAGGTTCTTCATCAAGAGCACAGTGCAAAAGGCTATGAAGTGACTGAGCCAAATGGCCTACCAGGAACTACACCAAACTATTACTTTGTCAAAGACCCTGATGGCTACAAGGTCGAAGTCATTCGTGAAAAATAATCTCATGAGGTCAAGTAGAATGTTCCTTTTCTACTTGACTTTTTTTAGCTGAAAGAGTATACTAATAAAAATTTAACCTTTAAGGGGAGTCCAGAGAGACTCACAAGGTGTCAGATAAAAGAATAGTACAATTTTCTAGAGGAGACTTTTGAGTTTGCTCTCTTCTGTTGTACAATTTTAACTGAGGCCTTGCACTAGCAAGGTCTTTTCTTTGTCTGGTCCCCTTAAAATTTAAGGAGGAAAAGTCATGAATCCCACATGTAAGAAACGTTTGGGTGCCATTCGTTTGGAAACCATGAAGGTGGTTGCACAGGAGGAAATCGCGCCAGCAATCTTTGAACTAGTCTTAGAAGGAGAAATGGTTGAAGTCATGCGAGCAGGACAATTTCTACATCTGCGTGTGCCTGATGATGCCCATCTTTTGCGTCGTCCTATTTCAATTTCGTCTATCGATAAGGTTAAGAAGCAGTGTCATCTCATTTACCGGATTGAGGGAGCTGGGACTGCAATTTTTTCAACCTTAAGTCAGGGAGACACTCTTGATGTGATGGGGCCTCAGGGAAATGGTTTTGACTTGTCTGACCTTGATGAGCAGAATCAGGTTCTCCTTGTTGGTGGTGGGATTGGTGTTCCACCCTTGCTTGAGGTGGCCAAGGAATTGCATGAACGTGGAGTGAAAGTAGTGACAGTCCTCGGTTTTGCTAATAAGGATGCTGTTATTTTGAAAACGGAATTGGCTCAGTATGGTCAGGTCTTTGTAACGACAGATGATGGTTCTTATGGCATCAAGGGAAATGTTTCCGTTGTTATCAATGATTTAGATAGTCAGTTTGATGCTGTTTACTCGTGTGGGGCTCCAGGAATGATGAAGTATATCAATCAAACCTTTGATGATCACCCAAGAGCCTATTTATCTCTGGAATCTCGTATGGCTTGTGGGATGGGAGCTTGCTATGCCTGTGTTCTAAAAGTACCAGAAAGCGAGACGGTCAGCCAACGCGTCTGTGAAGATGGTCCTGTTTTCCGCACAGGAACAGTTGTATTATAAGGAGAAAATTATGACTACAAATCGATTACAAGTGTCTCTACCTGGTTTGGATTTGAAAAATCCGATTATTCCAGCATCAGGCTGTTTTGGCTTTGGACAAGAGTATGCCAAGTACTATGATTTAGACCTTTTAGGTTCTATTATGATCAAGGCGACAACCCTTGAACCACGTTTTGGGAATCCAACTCCAAGAGTGGCAGAGACGCCTGCTGGTATGCTCAATGCAATTGGCTTGCAAAATCCTGGTTTAGAGGTTGTTTTGGCTGAAAAGCTACCTTGGCTGGAAAGAGAATATCCAAATCTTCCTATTATTGCCAATGTAGCTGGTTTTTCAAAACAAGAGTATGCAGCTGTTTCTCATGGGATTTCCAAGGCAACTAATGTAAAAGCTATCGAGCTCAATATTTCTTGTCCCAATGTTGACCACTGTAATCATGGACTTTTGATTGGTCAAGATCCAGATTTGGCTTATGATGTGGTGAAAGCAGCTGTGGAAGCCTCAGAAGTGCCAGTTTATGTCAAATTAACCCCGAGTGTGACCGATATCGTTACTGTCGCAAAAGCTGCAGAAGATGCGGGAGCAAGTGGCTTGACCATGATCAATACTCTGGTTGGAATGCGCTTTGACCTCAAAACCAGAAAACCAATCTTGGCCAATGGAACAGGTGGAATGTCAGGTCCAGCAGTCTTTCCAGTAGCCTTCAAACTCATCCGCCAAGTAGCCCAAACAACAGACCTGCCTATCATTGGAATGGGGGGAGTGGATTCGGCTGAAGCTGCCCTAGAAATGTATCTGGCTGGGGCATCTGCTATTGGAGTTGGAACAGCTAACTTTACCAATCCTTATGCCTGCCCTGACATCATCGAAAATTTACCAAAGGTTATGGATAAATATAGTATCAGCAGTCTAGAAAATCTTCGCAAGGAAGTAAAAGAGTCTCTGAGGTAAACTGCAATCAATCTGTTCTTGATTTTTTATTAGTTTGTAATATGAATTTAGGAGAATTTTGGTACAATAAAATAAATAAGAACAGAGGAAGAAGGTTAATGAAAAAAGTAAGATTTATTTTTTTAGCTCTGCTATTTTTCTTAGCTAGTCCAGAGGGTGCAATGGCTAGTGATGGTACTTGGCAAGGAAAACAGTATCTGAAAGCAGACGGCAGTCAAGCAGCGAATGAGTGGATTTTTGATGCTCACTATCAATCTTGGTTCTATATAAAAGAAGATGCCAACTATGTTGAAAATGAATGGCTAAAGCAAGGTGACGACTATTTTTACCTCAAATCTGGTGGCTATATGGCCAAATCAGAATGGATAGAAGACAAGGGAGCCTTCTATTATCTTGACCAAAATGGAAAGATGAAAAGAAATGCTTGGCTAGGAGCTTCCTATGTCGGTGCAACAGGTGCCAAAGTAATAGAAGACTGGGTATTTGATTCTCAATACGATGCTTGGTTTTATATCAAATCAGATGGACAACACGCAGAGAAAGAATGGCTTCAAATTAAGGGCAAGGACTATTATTTCAAATCTGGTGGTTATTTGCTAACAAGTCAGTGGATTGAGCAGGCTTATGTGAATGCCAGTGGTGCCAAAGTGCAGCAAGGTTGGCTTTTTGACAAACAATACCAATCTTGGTTTTACATCAAAGAAAATGGAAATCATGCTGACAAAGAATGGATTTTCGAAAATGGTCACTATTATTATTTCAAATCTGGTGGCTATATGGCAGCAAATGAATGGATTTGGGATAAGAAATCTTGGTTTTACCTCAAGTCTGATGGGAAAATAGCTGAAAAAGAATGGGTCTACGATTCTCATAGTCAAGCTTGGTACTACTTCAAATCCGGTGGCTACATGGCAGCCAATGAATGGATTTGGGATAAGGAATCTTGGTTTTATCTCAAATCTGATGGGAAAATAGCTGAAAAAGAATGGGTCTACGATTCTCATAGTCAAGCTTGGTACTACTTCAAATCCGGTGGCTACATGGCAGCCAATGAATGGATTTGGGATAAGGAGTCATGGTTTTACCTCAAGTCTGATGGCAAAATGGCTAAAAAAGAATGGGTCTACGATTCTAAAAGTCAAGCCTGGTACTACTTCAAATCCGGTGGCTACATGGCGAAAAATGAGACAGTAGATGGTTATCAGCTTGGAAGCGATGGTAAATGGCGTGGAGAAAAAGCTACAAATGAAAATGCTGCTTATTATCAAGTAGTACCAGTCACAGCAAATATCTATAATGCAGATGGTGAAAAGCTCTCCTATATATCGCAAGCTAGTGTTGTTTGGCTAGATAAGGATAGAAAAAGTGATGACAAGCGCCTGGCTATTACTATTTCTGGTTTGTCAGGCTATATGAAAACAGAAGATTTACAAGCGCTAGATGCTAGTAAGGACTTTATCCCTTATTATGAGAGTGATGGCCACCGTTTTTATCACTATGTGGCTCAGAATGCTAGTATCCCAGTAGCTTCTCATCTTTCTGATATGGAAGTAGGCAAGAAATATTATTCGGCAGATGGCCTGCATTTTGATGGTTTTAAGCTTGAAAATCCTTTCCTTTTCAAAGACTTGACAGAGGCTACAAACTATAGTGCTGAGGATTTGGATAAGGTATTTAGTTTGCTAAACATTAACAATAGCCTCTTGGAAAATAAGGGAGCTACCTTTAAGGAAGCCGAAGAACATTACCATATCAATGCACTCTATCTCCTTGCCCATAGTGCTTTAGAAAGTGATTGGGGACGAAGTAAGATTGCCAAAGATAAGAATAATTTCTTTGGAATTACAGCCTATGATACGACCCCTTACCTTTCTGCCAAGACATTTGACGATGTGGATAAAGGTATTTTAGGAGCAACCAAGTGGATTAAGGAAAATTATATCGATAGGGGCAGAACTTTCCTTGGAAACAAGGCATCTGGTATGAATGTGGAATATGCCTCAGACCCTTATTGGGGCGAAAAAATTGCTAGTGTGATGATGAAAATCAATGAGAAATTAGGTGGCAAAGATTAGTCCTATAATTGGATATGATTTGAGTATAAGTTAAAAATCCTGATTTCAAATAAAATCAGGATTTTTTCATGGATGCGATTTTTTCTGGATCTGGTGTGACACGGAGGGTCTTTTGTCCTGTGTAAGTGACAAAGCCGGGTTTTCCGCCAGTTGGTTTATTGAGTTTCTTGACTTCAATCATATCTACCTGGACCAGATTTGACAGGCGACCTTGAGAGAAGTAGGCTGCAAGTTCTGCTGCGTCTGTCTTGACTTCATCAGATGGGTCAAGATTGCCTGAGATGACAACATGGCTTCCAGGAATGTCCTTGGCATGGAACCAAAGTTCCTCCTTGCGGGCCATTTTAAAGGTTAGTTCCTCATTTTGCAGGTTATTGCGGCCAACATAGATGATGGTTTTGCCATCGCTTGCTAGATATTGTTCTGGTTTTTTACGTTTCTGGATTTTTTCTCTCTGTCTTCTACGGATAAAGCCGGTTTGAATCAATTCTTCACGGATTTCAGCGATTTCTTCCAGTCCAGCTTGGTTGAGGACAGTTTCGACACTTTCCAGATAGAGAATGGTTGCCTTGGTTTCCTCAATCAGATCAGTCAAGTATTTGACAGCTTCTTTGAGTTTCTGGTACCGTTTAAAATAGCGTTGGGCATTCTGGTTGGGAGTCAAGGCCTTATCAAGCGCAATGGTGATAGGTTGATTAGTGTAGTAGTTGTCTAGGATAACCTGGTCTTGGTCGTTAGGCACTTGGTGGAGGAAGGTTGTCAGCAATTCTCCTTTTTGGCGAAATTCTTCAGCATTGTCTGTCGCCAGTAACTCTTTTTCCTGTTTTTTCAGCTTATGTCGATTTTTCTGCAGTTCGTTTTCAACACGGCGAATGAGTTCACTGGCTTGCTGTTTGACACGGTCTCGCTCAGCCTTGTCCTTATAGTAGGTGTCCAACAAATCAGAAAGACTGGAAAAAGGCTCTCCCACTTGATTTTCAAAAGGAACTGGACTGAAAGAAGTCTCAGTCAAGCATGGTTTGGTTTCTTGATGGAAAAAGTTTCGGAAAGTGGAAAGTTTTTCACTAACCAGTATGCTTTCCAATTTATTTGCCGTATCGCGTCCCAGACCTTGAAAGAGGCTTTGAAGATTTTTAGCTGTCGTTTCCTGTGTTTGCAGGATTTCAAAGAGTTTCTCGTCCTTGATTGTAAAAGGATTGAGAGATTCCGTACTTGGCGGAGCGATGTAGGTCGACCCAGGAAGCAAGGTACGGTAGCTATTTTGTGAAAAGCCAACGTGTTTGATAACTTCGAGGATTTTATGACTGCTTTTATCGACCAGTAGAATATTACTGTGTTTCCCCATAATTTCGATAATCAAGGTAGCCTGGATATGGTCTCCAATCTCGTTTTTATTGGAAACTGTAATTTCCACAATACGGTCATTTTCCACTTGCTCAATCGACTCAATCAGGGCCCCCTGCAAATACTTTCTCAAAATCATGATAAAGGTAGAAGGTTGGGCTGGATTTTCAAAAGTCGTTTGGGTCAGCTGAATGCGTCCAAAAACTGGATGGGCAGAAAGGAGCAGGCGATGGCTTTGGCGATTGCTGCGGATTTGCAAGACCAACTCTTGTTCAAAAGGCTGATTGATTTTCTGGATGCGACCATTCACTAATTCGCTTCGCAATTCCTCAACTATGTGGTGTAAAAAAAATCCGTCAAATGACATCGTTCTCTCCTTGTGATTGTATTCCATAGTATTATATCAAAAAGGTAGAATAAAATCATGGAAATGTGGTATAATAAAGCCAAGTAAAGAGAAACGAGAAGCACATGTATATTGAAATGGTAGATGAAACTGGTCAAGTTTCAAAAGAAATGTTGCAACAAACCCAAGAAATTTTGGAATTTGCAGCCCAAAAATTAGGAAAAGAAGACAAGGAGATGGCAGTCACTTTTGTGACCAATGAGCGTAGTCATGAACTTAATCTGGAGTACCGTGACACCGACCGTCCGACAGATGTCATCAGCCTTGAGTATAAACCAGAATTGGAAATTGCCTTTGACGAAGAGGATTTGCTTGAAAATCCAGAATTGGCAGAGATGATGTCTGAGTTTGATGCCTATATTGGGGAATTGTTCATCTCTATCGATAAGGCTCATGAGCAGGCCGAAGAATATGGTCACAGCTTTGAGCGTGAGATGGGCTTCTTGGCAGTACACGGCTTTTTACATATTAACGGCTATGATCACTACACTCCGGAAGAAGAAGCGGAGATGTTCGGTTTACAAGAAGAAATTTTGACAGCCTATGGACTCACAAGACAATAAACGAAAATGGAAAAATCGTGACTTGATATCCAGTTTAGAATTTGCTTTGACAGGTATTTTTACTGCTATCAAGGAAGAATGCAATATGCGAAAACACGCAGTGACGGCTCTAGTGGTCATCCTTGCAGGTTTTGTTTTTCAGGTGTCACGAATCGAATGGCTCTTTCTCCTATTGAGCATTTTCTTGGTAGTAGCCTTTGAGATTATCAACTCTGCTATTGAAAATGTGGTGGATTTGGCCAGTCACTATCACTTTTCCATGCTGGCTAAAAATGCCAAGGATATGGCGGCTGGCGCGGTATTAGTGGTTTCTCTTTTCGCAGCCTTAACAGGCGCATTGATTTTTCTCCCACGAATCTGGGATTTATTATTTTAAACAGTAAGAGGAAATTATGACTTTTAAATCAGGCTTTGTAGCCATTTTAGGACGTCCCAATGTTGGGAAGTCAACCTTTTTAAATCACGTTATGGGGCAAAAGATTGCCATCATGAGTGACAAGGCGCAGACAACGCGCAATAAAATCATGGGAATTTACACGACTGATAAGGAGCAAATTGTCTTTATCGACACACCAGGGATTCACAAGCCTAAAACAGCTCTCGGAGATTTCATGGTTGAGTCTGCCTACAGCACCCTTCGCGAAGTGGACACCGTTCTTTTCATGGTGCCTGCTGATGAAGCGCGTGGTAAGGGGGACGATATGATTATCGAGCGTCTCAAGGCTACCAAGGTTCCTGTGATTTTGGTGGTGAATAAAATCGATAAGGTCCATCCAGACCAGCTCTTGTCTCAGATTGATGACTTCCGTAATCAAATAGACTTTAAGGAAATTGTTCCAATCTCAGCCCTTCAGGGAAATAATGTGTCTCGTCTAGTGGATATTTTGAGTGAAAATCTGGATGAAGGTTTCCAATATTTCCCGTCTGATCAAATCACAGATCATCCAGAACGTTTCTTAGTTTCAGAAATGGTTCGCGAGAAAGTCTTGCACCTAACTCGTGAAGAGATTCCGCATTCTGTAGCAGTAGTTGTTGACTGTATGAAACGAGACGAAGAGACAGACAAGGTTCACATCCGTGCAACCATCATGGTCGAGCGCGATAGCCAAAAAGGGATTATCATCGGTAAAGGTGGCGCTATGCTTAAGAAAATCGGTAGTATGGCCCGTCGTGATATCGAACTTATGCTAGGAGACAAGGTCTTCCTAGAAACCTGGGTCAAGGTCAAGAAAAACTGGCGCGATAAAAAGCTAGATTTGGCTGACTTTGGCTATAATGAAAAAGAATACTAAGTAGAGGTGGGCTCATGCCTGCTTCTTGTTTTTACAGAAGGAGGACGTATGCCTGAATTACCTGAGGTTGAAACCGTTCGTCGTGGTTTAGAAAAATTGATTCTGGGAAAGAAGATTTCGAGTATAGAAATTCGCTATCCCAAGATGATTAAGACAGATTTGGACGAGTTTCGAAAGGAAGTGCCTGGCCAAGTTGTTGAGTCAATGGGACGTCGTGGAAAATATTTGCTGTTTTACCTAACAGACAAGGTCTTGATTTCCCATCTGCGGATGGAGGGCAAGTATTTTTACTATCCGTACCAGGTTCCTGAACGCAAGCATGCCCATGTTTTCTTTCAGTTTGAAGATGGTGGCACGCTTGTTTATGAGGATGTTCGCAAGTTTGGTACTATGGAACTCTTGGCGCCTGACCTTTTGGATGCCTACTTTATTTCTAAAAAATTAGGTCCTGAACCAAGCGAACAAGACTTTGACTTGCAGATCTTTCAAGATGCCCTAGCCAAGTCCAAAAAGCCTATCAAATCCCATCTCCTAGACCAGACCTTGGTAGCTGGACTTGGCAATATCTATGTGGATGAGGTTCTCTGGCGAGCTCAGGTTCATCCGGCAAGACCTTCCCAGACTTTGACAGCAGCAGAAACGACAGCCATTCATGACCAAACCATTGCTATTTTGGGCCAGGCCGTTGAAAAAGGTGGTTCGACCATTCGGACCTATACCAATGCCTTTGGGGAAGATGGAACCATGCAGGATTTTCATCAGGTCTATGACAAGGCTGGTCAAGAGTGTTCACGCTGTGGGACAGTGATTGAGAAAATCCAACTAGGCGGACGTGGAACCCACTTTTGTCCTCAGTGCCAAAGGAGGGGCTGATGAGAAAAATCATCGGAATCACTGGGGGAATTGCCTCTGGTAAGTCAACCGTGACAAATTTTCTAAGAAAGCAAGGCTTTCAAGTAGTGGATGCCGACGCAGCCGTCCACCAACTACAGAAACCTGGTGGTCGTCTGTTTGAAGCTCTAGTCCAGCACTTTGGTCAAAAAATTATCTTAGAAAATGGAGAACTCAATCGCCCTCTCCTAGCTAATCTCATCTTTTCAAATCCTGAAGAACAGGAATGGTCTAAGCGAATCCAAGGAAAGATTATCCGTGAGGAACTAGCTACGTTGAGAGATCAGTTTGCTCAGACAGAAGAGATTTTTTTCATGGATATCCCCTTACTTTTTGAGCAGAACTACGTCTCTTGGTTTGATGAGACTTGGTTGGTCTATGTGGACCGAGATGTCCAAGTAGAACGCTTAATGAAAAGGGACAACTTGTCCAAAGATGAAGCTGAGTCTCGTCTGGCAGCCCAGTGGCCTTTAGAGAAAAAGAAAGATTTGGCCAGCCATGTTTTAAACAACAATGGGAATCAGGACCAGCTTCTTACTCAAGTGGTCTCCCTGCTTGAGGGAGGTAAGCAAGATGACAGAGATTAACTGGAAGGATAATCTGCGCATTGCCTGGTTTGGTAATTTTCTGACAGGAGCCAGTATTTCCTTAGTTGTGCCTTTTATGCCCATCTTTGTGGAAAATCTAGGTGTTGGGAGTGAGCAAGCTGCTTTTTATGCAGGTTTAGCTATTTCTGTCTCTGCCATTTCCGCGGCGCTCTTTTCTCCTATCTGGGGAATCCTTGCTGATAAATACGGTCGAAAACCCATGATGATTCGTGCTGGTCTGGCCATGACTATCACTATGGGAGGCTTGACCTTTGTGCCAAATATTTATTGGCTAATCTTTCTTCGTTTACTGAATGGTGTATTTGCGGGTTTTGTTCCCAATTCAACGGCCTTGATAGCCAGTCAGGTTCCCAAGGAGAAATCAGGCTCTGCCTTAGGTACTTTGTCTACAGGTGTAGTTGCAGGTACTCTAACTGGTCCCTTTATTGGTGGCTTTATCGCAGAATTATTTGGCATTCGTACAGTTTTCCTACTGGTTGGTAGTTTTCTGTTTCTAGCCGCTATTTTAACTATTTGCTTTATCAAGGAAGATTTTCAACCAGTAGCCAAGGAAAAGGCCATCCCAACAAAGGAATTATTTACATCAGTTAAATATCCCTATCTCTTGGTCAACCTCTTTCTGACCAGTTTTGTTATCCAATTTTCAGCCCAATCAATCGGTCCTATCTTAGCTCTGTATGTACGCGACTTAGGGCAGACAGAGAATCTTCTTTTTGTATCTGGTTTGATTGTATCCAGTATGGGCTTTTCCAGCATGATGAGTGCAGGAGTTATGGGCAAGCTAGGTGACAAGGTGGGCAATCATCGTCTCTTGGTTGTCGCCCAGTTTTATTCAGTCATCATCTATCTTCTCTGTGCCAATTCCTCTAGTCCCCTTCAACTAGGACTCTATCGATTCCTCTTTGGCTTGGGAACCGGTGCGCTGATACCTGGGGTCAATGCCCTTCTCAGTAAGATGACACCCAAAGCTGGTATTTCGAGGGTCTTTGCCTTTAATCAGGTATTCTTTTATCTGGGAGGTGTCGTTGGTCCTATGGCAGGTTCTGCAGTAGCAGGACAATTTGGCTACCATGCAGTCTTTTATGCGACAAGCCTTTAGTTGTCTCTTTAACCTGCTTCAATTTCGAACATTATTAGACTTCCTGCGAAACAATATATGGTATAATAGTTCTA
>NZ_VMKV01000058.1:0-14835 GCF_013276335.1 Streptococcus sp. 2100
AAATAAAATCTACATTCGAAACCTTAAGTAAGCGCTTTAAAGAAGAGGGGACTTATAACAAAGTACGTTTGATGTACCAAGATGAAGCTGGTTTCGGAAGAATCAGTAAGATGAGTTCTTGTTGGGCTCCTCAAGGAATCCGACCTAGCATTCCTAGTCATTATATGCGAGAATATCGCTATTGTTATGGGGCAGTAGATGCTCAGACAGGAGATTCCTTTTTCCTCATTGCTGGAGGATGCAATACTGAGTGGATCAATGAATTTCTAAGGCAAGTCTCACAAGCTTATCCAGATGACTATATTTTACTTGTCATGGATAATGCTATATGGCATAAATCAAATACCTTAGAGATTCCAAGTAATATTGAGTTGGCTTTTATCCCACCTTATACTCCAGAAATGAACCCTATTGAACAAGTATGGAAAGAAATTCGAAAACGAGGTTTCAAAAATAAGGCTTTCCAAACATTGGAAGCCGTCATTGATAAGCTTCAAGAAGTTATTCAAGGACTGGAAAAAAGCGTTTTAAAGTCCACTGTCAGCAGACAATGGACAAGGTTGCTTTTTGAAAATGATTGAGTATCATAATGCCCATTCTCCAAGCGAAGATTTATAGCTTCAGGCCGCTGTTCGATGGATTGACCAGCAGGTTTAAAGTTGGTGCTAGCCTGTTTCTTATCAAGCGAAAATTTTTGGTTATGATAGTGGAGAATCTTTTCCTTTAGTTCCTTGGTCAAGCTTGATTTCTTGACCGAGCGCTTGCGATTGTTTTCATAAGACTGTTGAGCATAGTCGGCAGAATAAACCTCTTTGAAGCACCCTTTTCCAAGACATTGTCGGACTGTCCCACGCTTGATTTCAGTGTGGATAGTTTGAGGAACTTTTCCAAGCAGAAAGGCAATTTCTCTATTTGATTTCCCTTCCTTTTTCCATCGTTCGATTAAGCGACGGTTATCGATTGTCAAATGTTTGGCTTTTGTAGTATAATGGTTTTGCATTTCTGTGCCTTTCTTGTGTTTGTGATTGAACAACAAGTATAACTCAGAGGTGTTTTCTTATGCCTAGAAGAGCTTTCATTTTAATGTGATAATCGGACAAGGAGACTACTATTTCTTCAAAAATATGTCAAAAATACTTGACACTTTATATTTAAAAGAATATAATATAGTCAAATATATACGACATAAATCAGAAAGGAGACCAGATGAATCGTGTGAAAGAATTTCGCAAGGAACTGGGCATTTCCCAGCTAGAACTAGCCAAGGATATCGGTGTCTCGAGACAGACCATCAATATGATTGAAAACGACAAGTACAATCCAACCTTGGAACTCTGTCTCAATCTCGCCCGCAGCCTCCAAACTGACCTCAACAGTCTCTTTTGGGAGGATAATTTTTAAAAAAGGAGCAAACTTATGAAAAAAGAAACCTTCACGGAAAAACTGATCAAACGCATTTATGGCATTTCAGGACCACTTGATGAACACAAACGACGCGAGGCTGATCGTATTGGCAATCAAGTCTTTATCATCCTCTTTTATCTGATGACATTTGGAAATCTCATCCCCTTTGTCCTCGCTTATAAATACCCACAAATTGTCGCTATCGGCTATCCTCTTGTGGTATTCGGCATTTCGATGATTTCTGCTCTCTATGTGCTCTCCCAAACCAAAAAAACAGGGATTACAGCTATTGATCCAGATATGCTGAGCGAGAAAGAAAGCAAGCAACTACACTACCCTGGTATGAAAGCAGGTCTACTCTATGGATTAATGAGTTTTTTTTCAACCCCTCTTCTCCATATACTGCTAGGTGAGAGTCAGGACTATCTTCAGTCTCTTCTCACTTTTAAAAATATTTTTTCAAGTATTCTCCAATCTTTCTTCTTCGGAGTGATTATACAAATTATCATCTCCCGTCGCATTGCAAAAGCCAAGAAAAATCAGGATAATGATTAGGAGGAAACTCATGAAAAAAGAACAGAAACAGTTACGTTATCCTGGTCTGAAAGCAGGTTCGATTTATGGAACAGTGATATTTTTTATAATTCCACTCATTGATACCCTAACAAGTGAAAATCCAAATTTTATCAGTTCTCTTCTAAATACAAAACATATTTTTAAAACTATACTGGGAGCTTTCTTTTTCGGGGTGATGATACATATTGTCGACTCACTTCGTATTGCAAGAGCTAAAAAAGACCAGGATTAGGAGGTGCCTTATGAAATCACTAGTAACTTTACTTACCTATCATCTTTTGTTCAGTTCCCTGCTCATCTTCATCATCGTTTCAGGGAACTTGCCAATCAGCGAGATATTCCTCGGGCTAGTCTTTATTCCAGCACTTAACAAAGGGCTAACTTATCTAAAGATTGACTCCCAAAAAACACGCATACTCAACTTAGCACTGTACTTTATGATTCTATCTTTACCACAACTGATGCTCATCTCAAGCGGTTGGAAATATTATTTACTGCTGACTATCGCTAGCCTTTCTTCTATCACTTATCTTTATTATCTCTATCAATTCGTAAAAGAAAGTCAGTAAAACCACTCATCTAGGAGATTACTAACATGAAAAAAGAAGACTTCACCACTCGCCTACTTCGAAATCTCTTTCATATCCAAGGCCCTTTTGATGAATGCCGGCAAGAGATTATCTACAAAGCCTGTGCCCGTTCCATGGTCCAAATCGTTTATTCTTCCTTCTTCCTCTTCTTGTTTTATCTGTTATTTGGACGCTTCATAGAAGCCGTTCGCTATGCCATGCCCTACGTTTACTCTGGACTCATTTTTTTCATTACTTTAAAAACTCAAAGAGTCGTCAAAGAACTCCAGCTGGAAAAAGATGACAAGTCAGAAATTGTCCTCAAAACCTACAGCAAAGGCCAAATCAAATTCCGAAGCTGGATTGTGTTTATCGGCCTTCAGATTGGCCTCTTTACCCTACTCATCTTTCATAAAGTCTTCGTTCAGCAGATGTCCTTTTCAGATTTTGGGAAGTTGCTCGTGCAATTCGATAAAAGTGTTCCTTTCCTAATGTATGGCCTGATTATCGGTAGCATTTTTGGAACCCTGACCTACGGCTTTCTATCCCTACAGGAGGAGAAAACTCCTAAAAATACCAAACAGAAGGAGAAAAGCAAGCAATGACTTCACTATACGATTTTTCAGTCTTGAACCAAGACAATCAAGAAACTCCACTAGATGCCTATCGTGGGAAAGTTCTCTTGGTTGTCAACACTGCTACTGGATGTGGTTTAACGCCCCAGTACCAGGGACTTCAAGAACTCTATGACCGCTATCAAGAACAAGGTTTTGAAATCTTAGACTTCCCTTGTAATCAGTTTATGGGACAAGCACCCGGCAGCTCAGAGGAAATCAACAGCTTCTGTAGCCTAAACTATCAAACCACCTTCCCACGTTTTGCCAAGATTAAGGTCAACGGCAAGGAGACAGACCCTCTCTATGTTTGGTTAACAGACCAAAAATCTGGCCCACTAGGAAAACGAATCGAATGGAATTTCGCTAAGTTTCTCATCGGCCGTGATGGGCAGGTCTTTGAGCGCTTTTCTTCAAAAACAGACCCCAAACAAATTGAAGAGGCGATACAAAAATTACTATAATTCACAATCTCACTATGATTAGGTTTCTTTTAGCCTGATGAATAGTGAGATTTTTTGATTGGCTTTGACTTAAATAGAAAAACACCCCATGATATGAAACATGAAGTGTTGTAAAGTCTATGTTGTAGGTGCTTATTTCACATTTTCAATGTGACCAATGATGACAAATTCCATACCGAAGCTTCATATACACTAAACAAATGACTTTCTAATTATTTCAATTAGTTTTGGCTAGTAAATATCATTTCCAACAAACGCCCTCTCAATTCCTCGTCCTGACGATGCAAGATATTCATTAAGTCATGAGAATTTTTGGCATTGATGAATTGATTTAACAATCTATCTTTTAATTCATATGGAAGAGAAGCCGTCTTTAGTAGTCTAAAAACTTCATCATTTAGGGGTGTCCTTTTATTATCTTTCCATTCAAATCTAGCTGTATCATTCTTATTTGGCAATTCAATGATAGACACATTCGTTCCTTTAAAATGAATTCTATGTTTTCTATTGTTTGGAACGATACTAGAATCTCCTTGTAATGCTAACTCTACCATTCCCATTTCCCAATCGATTGATAATCTTGTTTTATATCTTTGACCATTTTGATCTTCAAGCATTTCAAAAGAATGTTGTTTGCCTGGGAATACATACCAATCTACAACTTCAGGTAAATCAACACCCATACCTATCTCAGAACCAACCAAGGGAATGATTGCACCACTTTTTGCAAACACAGGCGTAGTCGAGATGTCCCTATAAACACTTAACTTCACACCACCTGTGTATTTTTTCTCTGAAAAGAAGTCATACCATTCACCTTCAGGGAACCATACATCTACTTTTGCAGATTGGAATGTCAAATCCATCTTTTCTACAATGGGAGCCACCATCAGTTCTGTTCCAAAAAAGTATTGGTTTGGAACATTATAGCTCTCATCATTCTCTGGATAGAAATAATACATTGGACTGATTAATGGGGCACCTTCCTCATGTGTCTTTACATTCATGGTATATAGATAAGGAATCATCTGATGTCTCAAACGAAGGTATTTCTTCATAATCTTAGATGTTGTTTCTGAAAAAAACCAAGGTTCTTTACTATTAAAAGGACTTCTAGAACTATGTAATCGAGTAATCGGACTAAAAACACCAAACTGTAGCCATCTAGTTTGTAGCTCTTCGTCATAATCCCCCAACATATGTCCACCGATATCATGACTCCACCAACTATAACCGATATTAGATGCTGTCGCTGTAAAATAAGGTTGAAATCTTAAGGAATTCCAACTAATAATGGTATCTCCTGAAAAACCAACAGGGTAGCGGTGACTACCAGGACCTGCATACCTTGATAAAATCAAGCCACCTTCTGCATTTTTACAACTATCCTGATAGTGATAATGGTTTAAAAGCCACAGTGGATCCAACATGCCTTGTGTCCCTTGTTGCCAGTCAATCCACCAAAAATCTACTCCCTGCTTTTCTAGCTCATAATGAACATCTTTAAAGTAGGCTTCTCTAAAAGAGGGATTAAAAAAATCAAAAATAGCAGGTTCCTCTAGTTCTACATTTAACCCCAATCGTTTTGCGACTTGAGGATAAGCTTCTTCATAAGCCCGTATACCATCAGCAGGATGGACATTTAAAGAGAGTTTTAACTTTCTATCATGAAGTTGTTGCAATAACTGTTCTGGATTTGGTATTAAGTTTTTATTCCAACTATATCCTGTCCAGCCACTTCCAAAACGTGCTGGAATTTCAGTTATATGCCAATCCATATCTAACACACCGATAGATAATGGAATTTTCTCTGTTTCAAATCTGTCTATTAAATTCAAATATTCATCTGACGTATATGGCCAATACCTACTCCACCAATTGCCTAAAGCATATCTTGGCAACAAGGGTGTTGAGCCAGTCAAATGGTAAAAGTCTCTGATTGCTCCTCTATAATCATGCCCATAGGCAAAGAAATAGAGGTCAATTTGATTGTCTCTCTCAATATAACCAGACTGTTCATCCCAAATAAATCCTTGAGAATCATCCAATAAGGCTATACCATTTCTGCTAATAATTCCATCTTCTAACGTGATTGCTCCATCTGCCTCATCCAGAGTCCGAGCTGTTCCTTTTAATGTTTCAATAGATTCACCAAAATACCAGCGACTACCATATACGGCAAAATTTCCTTTTAATTCTATAAATAGATTTTCGGCGTTAAATTCTCCCTTATTAAAGTGCAGATGAAAATAGTCCGTCATAATATCTAGTACGTTTGATGTCTCGATATAATCTAACGAAACTTGGCCAAAATCTCTATTATAGATAAGTTGTGTCGTTCTATCCTCAAAATTTCCAGTTCGAGAGTATTCTAACCTTACTAGCTTGTCTGTTAATACAGAGATTCGATAAAACTCTCCCTTAAAAATTTTCAATTTGTTTTCCTCCTTTTATGATAGCATAAAAACAGAACGCACCATTTTTGATGCGTTTTTCATTATTCTGAATGCAATGTTCTATCTGTTATATCTATGACAAATAATAGTCAATTGAAAAAATGTAGTGGACAAAATATCTTTTAACAAACCAAGAGTTTATTAAAGAGTTATCACTTTTCAACTTTTCTAAGCTTATGCAGTTGTGAAACAAACTACTTTTAAACTATTAACTAAGATAGGATTGATAAATAATTTCAAACTCTTACTAGCAATCATACGATATTCAAGCTCACATGCTTTTTTCCTTCCTGCTTATTTCTTAGAACTGAAGAACCCGGATCGGTATATAAATTATCCGGATCAACATAGTCATAAGATTCATAACAGTTGCGCTTCATTAAGTCATCCCCAGAGCAAGAGCTTCATCTCGTAATTTTTCAACATCACTAACCGTAGGTCGCCATCCTTCAATCATATTTGTACTTAAAGCATACCAAACACTCTTAAAAACGGATCTGTTTTCAAAAGCTATTCCCATGATTGTCATCTTTTCTTTATCTATATCTAAGGACATATGCTACCTCCTTTAGATACATTATACCATGTTTCTCTGTAGCTTTTAAAAATTTTATTTTGTTTGTCATATCTAAGTTTTCAGCACGCTTATCCTATTTATCCGAGAATAATTAAATATCTATCTCATAAACTAGCAGTAGTTGTTAGTAATAGACCATATACCCAACAATTTGTTCTGCCATGAGTTTTTCATTTCACTAATTTCTTAAATGCTTCTAAATGACTTGTTAACACAAATGATTCAACATCAACAAGTACAATTTCTTTTTCTATCTTGAAGATATTTAAATAGTTCCAGATATTATTTCTAAACAATTAGAAATAATCAAACAAATTAAATATTATTTCTAAATATTTGAAAATAATTACTGTTTGTATTATACTATCTTTGAGGTATCTATTATGAACTATATTAAAAGACCACATTATTTAGACTTTTTAAGAAGACATCGTGACCGCCAAATCATTAAGGTTGTGAGTGGAGTGAGGCGAGCTGGTAAATCTGTTCTCTTTCAACTCTATAAAGAGGAGTTACTAGCAGCTGGAGTAGACGAGGATCAAATCATATCCATCAATTTTGAGGATCTGAGTTATTATGACCTCCGACATTTCCAAACATTATACACTTATATAAAAGATCAATTAGTTAGCGAGAAAACATACTATATCTTTTTAGATGAAATTCAACATGTTGAAAAATTTGAACTAGTTGCAGATAGCCTATTCATCCTACCAAATGTTGACCTCTATTTGACTGGATCAAACGCCTACTTTATGAGTAGCCAATTAGCTACAAACTTGACTGGTCGGTATGTTGAGATAGAGGTTCTTCCTTTGTCATTTGAAGAATATCTATCAGGTCAATCTCTCACAGAGAATCTGAATACAACAGAAATTTTTAACAATTATCTCTTTAGTGCTTTCCCTTACTTATTGCAAACATCATCTTACGCTGAAAAAATTGACTATCTCAGAGGAATATATAACTCCATACTGTTAAATGATATTGTCACTAGATTGGGAAATCCAAATCCTACTATTATTGAGCGCATTGTCCGAACCCTACTCAGTAGTACAGGTAGCTTAATATCAACAAATAAGATTCGCAATACCCTAGTCAGCCAAAATGTTTCAATATCCCATAATACTTTGGAAAATTATTTGACAACTTTGACAGATAGTTTACTTTTTTATTCCGTTCCACGTTTTGATGTAAAAGGCAGAGCATTATTACAACGCTTAGAAAAATATTATCCCGTTGATTTAGGTTTACGACACCTCTTATTGCCAGACCACAAAGAAGACATTGGGCATATCTTGGAAAATATGGTGTATTTGGAATTGAGACGTAGATATTCACAAGTATATGTTGGTAATTTAGATAAATATGAGGTTGATTTTGTTGTTGTAACTGATCTTGGTCACTACGCTTATTATCAAGTCAGTGAAACAACACTTGCTCCTGAAACACTAGAAAGAGAACTTAGACCACTAGAAGCCATTAAAGATCAATTCCCCAAGTATCTATTAACAATGGATACGATTCAGCCAACAGCCAATTACAATGGAATTGAGAAGAAAAATATCATAGATTGGTTACTAGAAAAATAGATAAATATAAATCATACAGCTAACTAGATTTGTAACAGTCTGTTATCAATGATTCTACTCAACCCCTAACAAGATATAGTGAATTTAGAACACACTATATAGTACAGACACTTGAAAATAGAAATTGGGGATGAAAGGGGATCTATAATTTCTGGAAGTACTATCAAAAATTAATATCATAGTCTTATTAGAGAATAGCATCACCCACTTTCTCAAATAAGATTAAATTATAACTGAATTATAATGAAAAAGAGACTGAGCAATCAGTCTTTAAAACCCTAAAAAACGCATACTATCAGGTGTTGAATGAACTGCACCCGCATAGCGGGTGGTTTTTTTGTCTCGCACCTAACGGAGCGAGACGAACTAATAGTCACATAATCATAAGGCTGATAGTATTAATCTAACTATCAGCCTTACAGGCTATTTAATGTTTAAGTAACACTCCAATATCAAGATAAACTAAACAGCATCTAGTTCCTTCAAATAATTTTCTATCTTCATCAACATTAAAGGATTGTTATAAATCTTGCATAGCTCTCTTGCTTCTATATAATAATTTTTGACTTGTTCTTTGCCAAGGAATTGTGTTCCACAATTTCCAATGAGAACGAGCAGGGGAGCTAGTTGGTAACTTGTTTGCCTCTCTTTACAGAGTTCGATAGTCTCAAGAGCTTCTTGGATGGCTTCATTATATTTTTCCTTTGATACTAGGTAGTGAGCGTAGTTGTAACGAACTCTGATGTAGCCAAATAAAAACTCTTGATGCTCAAAATTTTTTGTCTGATATAACTCCATCAAATGAGAGTAGTTTGCCTCATATTCTTGTTCACGACCCACTAAGGAATAGAAATTAGATAGAGTATTCAAGGCCTTTAAATAAATCAGAGTATTTGAAGAGACTTTTAATAATATATTTTCCAATGACGAAATTGCCTCACACTTACTGTCGTATTGATAGAAGTCAATTATAGATTTAATCCATTCAAGGTAAGTTCGGTCTTCTAATGTTAGAAAAGTGCTTCGTTCTACCTCTATTTTATAAAGATATTCTAAATCGTCATAATTTCTGTCATCTAATAGGCGAGCAGATAGATGTTTGAAATTAGAGAGGTTAGACTTAACTTCGATTTGTTCATTGAAAAAGTAATCCAAAGGGACTTCAAGTCGTTGAGAGAGTTTGAATAACAAGTCTGCGGAGGGAATAAAATGACCTCTTTCAATTTTACTAATCTGGCTTTGTTCACAAATTCCTTCTGCAAGAGTTTGTTGGGAGAGTCTCAACTCTTTTCTTTTCAATCTGAATTTTTCTGCGAGTGTATTCATTAAAAATAATAAACCTTCCTATTTGCTTAATTTCATTATAAAATTTTTAGTTCAAAATAACAAGTTAAAGGAATAAATAATTCTTTATGGTAATAAACAAAAAAAAAAAGTTAAAAATTACATAAAAACACTTGACTAAATAAAATATATCTGTTAGAATAAAAAAGAAAGGGGTTTCATTGCATGAGAAAAAAACGTGGAATTAAAAAATTAGTTACATTTGCATTGCTAGGTGTTTTTATGTTTAGTAATACAATTCCTTACCAACAGTTTATTCAGAAGAATAAACAATTGGAGATTCGAGTGCAATCGCAAAAGAAGTCCAATGGTCTTGATGTTGGGAAGGCTGATTAGTTGATTAAATGATGAAAATACTATTAACTATATAGTATTTCTGTTTTATCTAATTTTTAATTAGAAAGAAGGGATTCCGATGTACTAGGGTATGATTTGTTGATATTTCTAAATGCAGTCATTGTTATTGTTAGATTTTAAGTGAAAGAAATGAGGGCTTTACGATGAAGAAAAGCATAAAAAAAATAATTACAACATCTTTACTTGCACTGACTTTATCTGGTGCAGGTGGTTCGATTGTTTCAGCTGCAACAGTTTGGTATAAAGGTACTGCAGTTTATTGGGATTATGGTCGTACTGCTGGCCTTTGGAGCTATTCAAATGTTCAGTCTAGTGTTTACGAACACTCAGCAACTGCTAACGGGGCATTCTCAGGCTGGCAATCACCTGGAGTAGAAGCACGTGTTTCTAAATTCATCGGAACTGCTACAGCTGAATGTTACTGGAATTGTAGGTAAGTACCTATGACATACAAAAACATGTTATTAGGTAAAATGAAATACTTAATCCTGTTTTTGATTGCCATCCAGAGTGTCTTACTTGCTCTGGTGGCAATTTTTTTAGCAGGTTTACAGTATCAACAGTCATGGCAGAGTTATAATCATCATTCCGAAACTGTAACAGTTTATCTTCAGAAGTTAACAGAAGAGCAATCACAAGATGTATTTAATTATTTTTTAGAACAGAGTGACTTGTCCATATGGACAAAACGTTCTGAAAGTAGTGATACAGGAGAAGGTCTAAATAGGATTTATATAGACATCCTTGGCAGCTCTGCTGGTTTTTCAGATTTTGAAAGTACGGGTAAAATAGTAGTCTCACAACAACAATTTGCAGATTTATTATCTCATAGTGATAATAGTATGACTATTGGACTTGACAAAGGCTCAAATAATATGCTTTACGAGCTTCCAGATTTATTATTTAGCACACCTGTAGTCATTGAACGATTAGATTATACTTTTCAAAACACTAATACGATCAATGGGATATACCATATCAATGGTCTCCACGATGCTGTCTCAAGAGATAACTTTCTGTTGCATCTTTCAAAGATGTCAGGTATTTCTGTTGAGGATTTGACAAAAGAAAGTTTTGGAAGTAGTACTGATCAGGGAATTTGGGGAATAATACTTGCTATCAGCATCTTAGTAAATGCCTTCATTTTACTGATTCTATTCTTAATCTGTGTTCTTCAATCCTTTAAACATTTCGGAACATTGATTCTTTTAGGATGGGATAGAAAAGAATTATGGTCTGCTTTTTTCAAAAATTCTCTACTATTTTCAATCTACATTATTCCAATTATCTCTTTATGTAGTTGGTTGTTGTCAGGCTGGTCTAGTTTTGGTTTATCATCGTTTATTCTAGTTTTTGCTGGAGTCAGCCTCTCAATCTTGTTGCTACTATTGATATTCATTATTCCAACGATTATTGTTTATTCGGTTTCTCCATTAGCCGCAATTCATAAACGATTACCAATGAAGCCTTTAATGGTAACCTGCTTGTTATTCTATACCTTGGTAGCTGGTTTGTTAATCGCAGTCAGTTACTCTTTAGATGCTCCAATGAATCAGTTTATTGATAATATGAAAGTATCTAGAGAGTGGAAGAATGTTGAAGATATGTACGTTATATCCAGTTTTGTTGAGGGAGATGATGTAGGTACATATGCAGGAACTACAAATTCCCTTGAGCATACTATGTATAACTTTTACCAGCGTATATCTGAGCTTCCAGGTGTCTATATTGCCAAAGGACAATTTCTTAATCAGGAGTCCCTTGATGCAGTCTATGGGACATACCAGCATGTCCCTAAAAAACCATTTTGGTATTTGAAATTCTCCTATAATTACCTGCAAGACCTAGGTATTCCCCTAAGTGATGAAGAGTTGCTAGAGATGAGGAATGGTACTCGACTTTATCTTCTACCTAACACGCTCAATACAGAAGAACTTGAGGTGATGAAGGCGTATTTACAGGAAAGTGTCACTGTAAAACCGGGAGATTTACAAACTAATTTCACAGAAAATCAGAAATTTATGTTCAAGGTTTACCAACCGTCTCGACCAATATTTACTTGGTCAGATTCTATTTCTTATGGTACAACTAGTGAGAATCCAGTTATTTTTGTCTCAACACCAGAGAATTTATATTTCATGGAGTCGGCAAACTTAGTTGTCAGTGGCTATAATGGTCTTTTGAAGATTCGTGATAGGGAAACGATGGAACAGGTAGTGTCCGTTTTAGAAACAGAATTTCCAGATTTAATGGATAATCGGTTGAGTTTTACAACTGTCAAGAACTTTATCAATGGTCTTCAAAAAGATCTGAGTTATACATTTTATCTTTTCGGCACGATCATAGCGATTATCATCATTACGATGATGGCTATTTTCTGGAGTTTTGTCTTAATGTACCGCTTGTTATTTGAAGAAAAATTGTATGTCCAATACTTTATGGGATTCTCACCATGGAAAAGATATATTGGTGTGCTTTCTCTCATTATTAGTTTTTCTGTGATGGAACTAATCGTTTCTATCTTGGTGGGTTCTAAGTTGGGAATAGTCATGACACTAGCTACATTTGCTTTTCAGATAATGCTTCTTTACTTCAGTTTGTTCCGTAAAGAAGGAGAGAGTATCATACAATCATTTAAGGAGTAATCTCATGTCTAGAATTTCAGTACAAAATGTATCAAAACAATTTGGTTCAAGAGAAATTTTCAAAGACTTAAGCTTTGATATTGAGGAAAATGAATTTGTAGCTTTAGTAGGACCTTCTGGTTCTGGAAAATCGACTATCCTCAATATGATTGGACTATTGGATACTGTTGACAGTGGTAAAATCCTAATCAACGGAAAAGTTTTGCCTAAGGTAAATTCGCAATCAGCAGTTCATTATCGAAGGAATGTCATCAACTATCTTTTTCAATCCAATGCACTCATTTCTACATCTAGTGTGAAAGATAACCTGATGCTTGCCATGACTTTTTCGAATTTCTCTAGACAGGAGAAAGAGCAGAGAATCAAGGAAACGCTAGAATTTGTTGGTCTACAAAATCGGTTAAATAGTAAAGTCAATGAATTATCGGGAGGTGAACAGCAGAGAATTGCGATTGTGAGAGCTATTTTAAAGCCCGGAGATATTGTCCTAGCAGATGAACCAACCGGATCGTTAGATCCTGAAATGTCTCAAAAAGCATTCGATTTGATTCGAACTTTGAGAGATCAATTTAGTAAAACAATTTTGGTTGTTACGCATAACATGGAGCAAGCACGGCAATGTGATAGGATTATTTCACTGGAGTCAGTTCTTGTAAATTAACTCAACCATTATTAGCACTTGATACGGTTACTTCTATCAATAGTTTAGTAAGCTTGTTAGTTTATAGAGGGCAGGGGTATTTCTGCCCTCTGTTTTAGAATAAGGAATGCACTATGAAAAAATTATTTATACTCATATCCAACCTGCTTGCTAGTTTGTTCTTTGTTTGGGTATTTACCATTTGGACTGATACATATGTCTCCCGTTACTACCCCAACGTTGTTGTACGTGATTCTTCCCCTGAAACAACTTTTCAGCATATTGCTACACGCTTGGAAAAACTAGCAGAAGAAACGGATAGCTTTATTGCGATTCAACACCAAGATCCTAACTCAGAAGGTACTACAGTTTTTTCTTATACGACCTTTGGGGACGGAAAGTTGCCTGATGGGCTTCAGGAAAAAAACTAGAAGATGCTCAAAGTAGTAGTGTTGAAACAAACTATTTTGTATTCGGTGGACACCTAGATATTCACTTGCTAAGGGAGGAGCTAAGTCAACTTGGCTTGACTAACATGCACCTGACAATTCCATCTAAACTATCTACGTTAATGGCTATCTTTAGTAACGGATTTCAGTTAATCAGTCTATTGATTTTCATCTTAACCTTTGTAGCACTGACTTTAATTAGTCAAATTAGCCAATTACGGTCGTCGGGCATTCGCCTCATTTCAGGAGAGAAACGGTGGTCCATTTTCCTTAGACCAGTTGGTGAGGATTTGAAAGGGATAGCTGTTGGTTTCAGTTTAGCTGGCTTGCTCGCCATTCTTATGCAAAAAATTCTGTCGCTTCCAACGCAATCCCTAATGACCATAGGAGAAGGCTTGCTCAGTTATAATCTCATCTTGTTGTCGATCTCCCTGTTTTTCGCTCAACTCTTCGCAGTTGGGATAAAAAAGATACACCTGATGCAGATTATAAAAGGGCAAGTGCCTGTCAGAGGAATCATTAGTTTGATTTTAATCGGTCAACTATTAGCGATTATTATTGTAACGCTGGGAATAGGGAGTAGCTTAAAGTATTCCCAAGCCTGGCAACAGCATCGGATTGGACAAGAGGCTTGGAGCCAGGAAAGGCAACTGATTACCCTATCAATCAGCCGTGAAGGAACGAGTCCTGGTTTTGATGAACAAGCTCAAAGGAAACTCAGAACTTGGTATCAATTGATGGATCTGGCTGTTTCAGAACAAAAGGCTTTCTTATCTAGACACCAGTTAATTGACCGTACTTTGCAAAATGGCATGGCTTCCTCCAAAAACTTTATAACCTCTACAGAATGGCACGATTACAACCCGAATGGCAATGTCCTTATCGTCACACCGCAATACTTGGAGCGTCAAAACATTCCTGTAGATACAACGTAACCGCCCAATAACGAAGTATATTGAAAAATCTCCAGACTAGAGAACTCACGGATAGTTCCTAATCTGGAGATTTCTTATTTGCACTTTTCTTGTACAACTTTAGTCCATGGTAAATAAGCCTCTAAAACCTCTTTGTTTACGAGAGTTTCCTCGTTTGGAAGACATTCTAGAAGATAGGATAGATATTTTTCACTATTTAGTTGATGACGTTTA
>NZ_VMKV01000059.1:0-10912 GCF_013276335.1 Streptococcus sp. 2100
GATTTTCATTGAGTATTAGTTGGTAATTCGCCCTTATTTGTGATAGAATATTGGAAAAGATATTTCTTTTGAGAAAGGAAAAAGATGAGCAACATTTCAACTGATTTGCAAGATGTAGAAAAAATCATCGTATTGGACTATGGTAGCCAATACAACCAGCTGATTTCACGCCGTATCCGTGAGATTGGTGTTTTTTCAGAACTAAAGAGCCATAAAATTTCAGCTGCTGAAGTTCGTGAAGTCAATCCTGTAGGAATTATTCTATCAGGTGGTCCAAACTCTGTATATGAAGATGGTTCATTTGATATTGACCCAGAAATCTTCGAACTCGGAATTCCAATTTTGGGAATTTGTTATGGTATGCAGTTATTGACCCATAAACTTGGAGGAAAAGTTGTTCCTGCAGGTGATGCTGGAAATCGTGAATACGGTCAATCAACCCTAACACACACACCATCATCTCTTTTTGAATCAACACCTGATGAACAAACTGTATTGATGAGCCATGGTGATGCGGTTACTGAGATTCCTGCTGACTTTGTTCGTACTGGAACATCAGCTGACTGCCCTTACGCAGCCATCGAAAATCCAGATAAACACATTTACGGTATCCAATTCCACCCAGAAGTTCGTCATTCTGTATACGGAAATGATATCCTTCGTAACTTTGCCCTTAACATCTGTAAGGCTAAAGGCGATTGGACAATGGATAACTTCATCGACATGCAGATCCAAAAAATCCGTGAGACTGTTGGTGATAAACGTGTCCTTCTTGGCCTTTCAGGTGGGGTTGACTCTTCAGTTGTTGGAGTTCTTCTCCAAAAAGCGATTGGCGATCAATTGATCTGTATCTTCGTGGATCACGGTCTTCTTCGTAAAGGAGAAGCGGACCAAGTTATGGACATGCTTGGTGGTAAGTTTGGTTTGAATATCGTCAAAGCAGACGCAGCTAAACGTTTCCTTGATAAACTTGCAGGAGTTTCTGACCCTGAACAAAAGCGTAAAATCATCGGTAACGAGTTTGTCTATGTCTTTGATGACGAAGCAAGCAAGCTCAAAGATGTGAAATTCCTTGCTCAAGGAACTCTTTATACAGACGTTATCGAGTCTGGTACGGATACAGCTCAAACTATCAAGTCACACCACAACGTGGGTGGTCTTCCAGAAGACATGCAGTTTGAATTGATCGAACCATTGAATACTCTTTACAAGGACGAAGTTCGTGCCCTTGGTACAGAGCTTGGTATGCCAGACCATATCGTATGGCGCCAACCATTCCCAGGACCAGGACTTGCGATCCGTGTCATGGGTGAAATCACTGAAGAAAAGCTAGAAACTGTTCGTGAGTCGGACGCTATTCTTCGTGAAGAAATTGCTAAAGCTGGTCTTGACCGCGATATCTGGCAATACTTCACAGTTAACACAGGCGTTCGTTCAGTTGGGGTTATGGGTGACGGTCGTACATATGACTACACGATTGCAATCCGTGCTATTACCTCTATTGATGGTATGACTGCGGACTTTGCCAAAATTCCTTGGGATGTCCTTCAAAAAATCTCAGTACGTATCGTAAACGAAGTGGATCATGTTAACCGTATCGTCTATGATATTACAAGTAAACCACCTGCAACAGTTGAGTGGGAGTAATTTTAAACTAATAAAAAATGCTTTGAAATCAGTGTTTCAGAGCATTTTTTGTTCTTTCTGTAAATAATTTGCAAACTATAGTAACTGTTGACTTTTACTTAACCATTTTTCGATTGTAAGTTCAAAATGGTCAATTACTATTATATTTTCAGGAATCGTATCAAAATCAAATAATAAATTATCTGAATGAGTTTTTATAACTACTCCAAAATCAAGTTTTTTGGAGTTTATAGCATTCTGTAATAAAGAGATACTTTCATTCAGACATTCATTATTTTTTTGAATTTTTATAGGTATCGGTTTTTTTGAAAATGTTTAGGTAAAAAACCATCAATTCCTTTATTTCTTTGAACAATTTTTGCCTGTAATAATTTAAGAATGTTTTCCTCTTCCTCAGTTTTGGTTCTATATGCTTCGATTCCTTTATTCAATAAATTTGAACTTGTTTTTATAACATTTTCCAGACGTTGCTGAGTTATATTGATAGCTTCCTCAGATAAATCAATCCCCATATAATTTCTATTCAAAATCTTGGAGGCTACTAAAGTAGTTCTACTTCCACAGAACGGGTCTAAAACTATATCATTTTTATCAGTAGCAATCTTTATAATTTGTTCTAATAACAGAATAGGTTTTTGTGTAGGATAACCTACTCTTTCTTTAGCTTTTGGATTAAGAAATGGTATATTCCAAACATCTGAAAGGGGAACTCCATTTTTCTCTTTTGCTAGAAGATAGTTACCATTATTATCAACTTTATATATAGTTTTAGAGTTTCCATCTCGTTTTCGTTCCACTAGTATTTGGTCGATATTTGTAGTAGAAGAATACTCTGTAAAAATTGTATTAAATTTAAAATCTTTTGACTTTGAATAAAAGTAAATGTTTTGATGATTGTTCAATAATCCCTTTTTTGAATTAGACCACCGTTTATAGTTCCATATAATTTCGCTTTGAAACATATCTGCTCCAAAGATATTATCTAAAATTAATCTAATATGATGATTTGCAATTTTATCACAATGAACGAAAATACTGCCACTATTTTTTAGCACTCTTTTGCATTCTTCTAATCTTACAGATAAAAATTCTTTGTAATCCTCAATCGAAGTCCATGTATCTTCAAATTGAAACCTATATTGAGGATCTTCACGATGCCAAAGGCAATAAAATCGACCGTGCTCCAAATCCAATGGAACTCTTGACTATTAAAGTCCCACAACCTGTTCAAGCTGGAGACATGGTTCGAGCTCTTAAAGAGGGTCTCATCAATCTTTATAAGGAAGATGGAACCAGTGTCACAGTTCGAGCTTAATGTAGTTGTTTAGTGTTAAAAAATTATGCAAAGCTCCATATACAACACTTAAACAAGATTAAAGAATGGCGAAATCCCTTGATGCGCAAGGGATTAGCTGTCCTTTTTTATTTTTTAAGTGATAAAGTCGAAGCTTAGGTATCAAAGCATATTAAATTAAACAAAGAAGGGATATCATCGATATTTTGAAATCCTATATTTAAACTTAACACTCTCTATTTTTTATGGTAGAGAGTTTTTTTGCTAATAAAATCTTACAAAATGACATTTATATATTGCATTAAGTTAGATATATGATATAATGTTGTTAAAAAGAGGCGCAACTTTTTAAACTCAATAAGAATCAAAGAGCAAACCATGAATATTGATGGAGGAATAAAAAATGGAAGTTATAAATGTAAGTAAGCATTATGGTCATTCAATCATTCTCAAAGATATAAATTTTGCACTTAACAAGGGTGAAATTGTTGGTCTAGTAGGGAGAAATGGAGTTGGTAAGAGTACGTTGATGAAAATTCTTGTTCAGAATAATCAACCGACTTCAGGTAATATTATAAGCAGTGATAATGTTGGGTATTTAATCGAAGAACCAAAATTATTTTTATCTAAAACAGGTTTAGAGAATTTAAAATATTTGTCAAATTTATATGGTGTTGACTACAATCAAGAAAGATTTAGAAGTTTGATTCAAGAGTTAGATTTGACTCAGTCTATTAATAAAAAAGTAAAGACCTATTCTTTGGGTACAAAACAAAAATTAGCTTTGCTTCTAACTCTCGTTACGGAACCTGATATATTGATTTTAGATGAACCGACTAATGGTTTAGATATTGAATCATCACAAATAGTTTTATCGGTTCTAAAAAATTTAGCTTTACATGAAAATGTGGGAATTTTAATATCGAGTCATAAATTAGAAGATATTGAAGAAATTTGTGAGAGGGTTCTTTTCTTGGAGAACGGGCTTTTGACATTTCAAAAAGTAGGAAAAGATAGTCATAATTTCTTGTTTGAGATAGCTTTTTCATCAGCTACAGATAGAGACATTTTCATTACCAAACAAGAATTTGGGGATATTGTTCAGGAAGAGGGACTGAGAATTACTATGTCTGGGAATATTCAAAGTAGTGAGCTTTTTAAATTTTTTAACGAAAACTCTATTAAAGTAGTTGATTTTGAAACTAAAAAAGAGACGCTTAAAGATATTTATCTAAATCGTTCAAAATAAAGGAAGGTTATCATCATGAAATTAAATAAATTGAATTTTCTTAAGGAAAATATAAGAAATTTATATTCATCAGGCGTAATATATCTCGGTTTGCTTATCTCGTTTATACCGCCGATATTGGTTACATTCTTTATTCTAAAGACTCAAGGGACATCGCTTGGTATTAAGCATATTTCAAACTTTTATGCTATGCTCGGTATGTTAATGGCTGTTATACATGCTAATCGAGTCATTAGTAGAGATTTTTCCCACAATACGGTAAGTTTGTTTTATAATCAACAGAAGAATCGGATGATTTACGTCTTGTCTAATTTTCTATATGCCATCTCAGTTTCCATTATTTATGCTTTGAATGGCATTGTGTTACTAGTCATAGTAAGTAAATTGGGTATTCCAGGTGATTTAGGATTAGATTTTATAGTAGCTATTGTAGTCAATACAATTTTGTTAGTCCTGTTTTATTTTCTATTATCTTACATTTTCTATTTATACAAATTGAAAAGTGGCTTGGTATTTGGTATTTTAGTAGCTTTACTACTCTTTATCCCTAATATATTAAATACGATGATGATGAATACTAGTAATGATTTGTTTATCAAAGCAATTGAACTTCTTCCTTTTTATTCTTTACCTGTATTTGTGGCTTCAAATACGATGTCTATTAGTCAGTATCTTGTGGTAATCACTACAATCATTTTATTGTACTTTTTCACTCTTAAGAAAAGCAAGAAGTATTCATTTTAGTTTCATTTAGTATTATTTTGCATACCTAAAATACAATAAAAAAATCAGTCATCTTGGTATGCTCCTGCTTTCACTATTCAACACGTTTTTGACTTATACTAGGCTCATTTCCAAAAGCATTATATAATAGTGATATGAAACCAACTAAACTAAACAAGAAACACAAGCAATAAAAACTCGTTTAAAAGAGCCTACTAAAGCTAACACTAAATAAAAATAAAAGAGTAAACTAGGAAGTTTATTTCAAACAACCTAAAATACTGATTTTCGGCTGAAGATAATACTGGAGTGCAAATTAATGGGGTTATAATAAATAGCTGATAGCTTGTGTTGGTTTTGGATTTTTTAAGAGTAGATGAGTATTAAAACTATAAGGAGGACGCAGGTGGCTAAAAATTTAAAATTAAAATTAGCTCGTGTAGAGCTTGATTTAACTCAAGGTCAACTGGCAGAGGCTGTTGGGGTGACGCGCCAGACTATTGGTTTGATAGAGGCGGGAAAATATAATCCCAGTCTCTCGCTCTGCCAGTCCATTTGCAGATGTTTAGGGAAAACCCTAGACCAACTATTTTGGGAGGAAGAAGATGGTAAATAAATTCATTCATTATCAATTACTTGATGAAAGAGAAGAACAACTAATCAATAAAGCTGGAGCGGAATCCTTTACCCTTTTCATTGGACTTGTGCTTCTAAGCTATTTGGTGGCTGTATTAGCTCCCTCTCTTTTTAATCCGAATTTTCTAGTCTATACTCTGATAGTAGGAATTTTCTTCTTTTTCAACCGTGCCCGTTATCTGGGAGTGACCTACTATAGTCGTTTTCATTTTACGATTTTGGGTTGTTTTTTCCTAACATTGGCTATTACGGCTCTTTTGATGTTACAGAATTATCAATTCAACATAGAAATTTATCAGCACAATCCTTTGAACGTTAAATACCTGTCTGCTTGGGCAATTACTTATGTCATTTACCTTCCTTGGGTTTTTATCGGCAATCTTGGTCTGAAGAGCTATGGCGAATGGGCTCAGAAAAAGTTTGAACAAGATATGGATGAACTGGAGAGTGGAGAATAGCTTGTTACTCTTTTCTCAATCCAGCCAAAATGTGTTATAATAGTACTAATTTATTGGAATACATGAAAGTTCTTGAAAATTTTCATGGGTTTCTAGCTAAGGAAGTAGGAAAAGTATGTATCCAGATGATAGTTTGACATTGCACACGGACTTGTACCAGATCAACATGATGCAGGTTTACTTTGACCAAGGGATTCACAATAAGAAGGCGGTCTTTGAAGTGTATTTCCGCCAACAGCCTTTTAAGAACGGCTATGCGGTTTTTGCAGGTTTGGAAAGAATTGTGAGTTATCTTGAAGACTTGCGTTTTTCAGATAGTGATATCGCCTATTTGGAGTCGCTGGGCTATCATGGGGCATTTTTGGATTACCTTCGCAATTTCAAGTTGGAGTTGACCGTTCGTTCTGCCCAAGAAGGGGACTTGGTTTTTGCTAATGAACCGATTGTGCAAGTTGAAGGCCCTCTAGCTCAATGTCAGTTGGTCGAAACAGCTCTTTTGAACATCGTCAACTACCAGACCTTGGTGGCTACTAAGGCAGCTCGTATTCGCTCGGTTATCGAAGATGAACCCTTGATGGAATTTGGGACACGTCGGGCTCAAGAAATGGATGCGGCCATCTGGGGAACACGCGCAGCGGTGATTGGTGGCGCCAATGGAACCAGCAACGTGCGTGCGGGTAAGCTCTTTGACATTCCTGTTTTGGGAACCCATGCCCATGCCTTGGTACAGGTTTATGGCAATGACTATGAAGCTTTCAAGGCTTACGCTGCGACCCACAAAAATTGTGTCTTTCTTGTGGATACCTATGACACCCTTCGCATCGGTGTACCAGCTGCCATTCAGGTGGCGCGTGAGCTGGGTGATCAGATTAACTTTATGGGTGTGCGGATTGACTCTGGGGATATTGCCTACATTTCTAAGAAAGTCCGTCAGCAACTGGACGAGGCTGGATTTACAGAGGCTAAGATTTATGCTTCTAATGATTTGGACGAAAATACTATCCTCAACCTCAAGATGCAAAAGGCCAAGATTGATGTCTGGGGCGTGGGTACCAAGCTGATCACAGCCTATGACCAGCCAGCTCTTGGGGCAGTTTACAAGATTGTTGCAATCGAAGATGAAAATGGTCAGATGCGCAATACCATCAAGCTGTCTAATAATGCGGAAAAAGTGTCTACGCCAGGTAAGAAGCAGGTGTGGCGCATTACCAGTCGTGAAAAAGGCAAGTCAGAAGGCGACTACATAACCTATGATGGTGTTGATGTTGCCAGCATGACTGAAATCAAGATGTTCCATCCGACTTACACATACATCAAGAAGACCGTTCGTAATTTTGATGCTGTTCCTCTCTTGGTGGATATTTTCAAAGACGGGAAATTGATTTATAACTTGCCTAGCTTGACTGAGATTCAGGATTATGCTCGTAAGGAATTTGACAAGCTTTGGGATGAGTACAAGCGTGTACTCAATCCGCAGCACTATCCAGTGGATTTGGCGCGTGATGTATGGCAAGACAAGATGGACTTGATTGACAAAATGCGCAAGGAAGCCCTCGGTGAAGGAGAAGAAGAATGAGTTTGCAAGAAACGATTATCCAAGAGCTGGGTGTCAAACCAGTGATTGATGCCCAGGAAGAAATCCGTCGTTCTATTGATTTCTTAAAAAGATACCTGAAAAAACATCCCTTTCTTAAAACTTTTGTGCTAGGGATTTCTGGAGGGCAGGACTCGACTTTGGCAGGTCGTTTGGCTCAACTAGCTATGGAAGAACTGCGAGCAGAAACGGGAGACGACAGCTACAAATTTATCGCTGTCCGCCTGCCTTATGGAGTACAAGCCGATGAAGCAGACGCTCAAAAAGCCCTAGACTTCATCCAGCCAGATGTCAGTTTAGTCGTCAATATTAAGGAATCAGCTGACGCTATGACAGCTGCTGTTGAAGCGACAGGTAGTCCTGTTTCAGATTTTAACAAGGGCAATATCAAGGCTCGTAGTCGTATGATTGCCCAATATGCCCTTGCGGGTGCCCATAGTGGAGCGGTCATTGGGACAGACCACGCCGCGGAAAATATCACAGGTTTCTTTACCAAGTTTGGTGACGGTGGTGCAGATATTCTCCCTCTTTATCGCCTCAATAAACGTCAAGGAAAACAACTCTTGAAGGAACTTGGTGCAGACCCAGCCCTTTATGAAAAAATCCCAACAGCAGACCTAGAAGAAGATAAACCAGGTCTAGCTGACGAAGTAGCCCTCGGAGTCACTTATGAAGAGATTGACGACTACCTAGAAGGCAAAACAATCAGCCCAGAAGCCCAAGCAAGAATCGAAAACTGGTGGCACAAAGGCCAACATAAACGCCACCTACCCATCACCGTATTTGATGACTTTTGGGAGTAAAAAGGTCCGGGGGATCTTTTTAGCTTCTTGCCTTGAAACTCGAGAGCAAGAATAACCTCCAGTGGAGGTTTTCAGCCTCTCACCTTGAAATAAGAAAGTGAGAGAAGGTCTGGGGGATCTTGAACCCCGAGTTTAGAAATAAGAAAATGAGGCAGATTCGGTAACTCGAAGAGTTCGATTTCATCGTCTTACCCCTGCAACGATGACTAGGTTTGAAAAAGCTTGCTAGAGCGCATTTCAAACCAGGCAGCGACTGCGTCAAGAAATTAGAAGACAAACTCGTTTTCTAGCTGTTACTGAGTTGAGCCTTTTTACTACGAGCATAGAAATAAGGAAGTGAGGTAGCATCATGAAAGCTATCGGTACGCAAATATTACAGACAGAACGTTTGATTTTAAGAAGATTTGTGGAGAGTGATTCAGAAGCTATGTTTCAAAATTGGGCTTCATCCGCTGAGAATCTGACCTATGTTACCTGGGATCCCCATCCTGATGTCGTGGTGACTCGAAATTCGATTCGTAACTGGGTTGCTTCCTATACTAATCCCAACTATTACAAATGGGCTATTTGTCTCAAAGAAAACCCAGAGCAAGTGATAGGAGATATCAGCATCGTTGCAATAGATGAGAACAATTCTTCTTGTGAAATTGGCTATATTTTAGGAAAAAACTATTGGGGTCGTGGTCTTATGACAGAGGCCTTAAAAGCTGTCTTGGACTTTTGTTTTACTCAAGTAGGATTTCAAAAAGTCAAAGCTCGATATGCCAGTCTCAACCCAGCTTCAGGTCGTGTCATGGAGAAGGCTGGAATGTCCTATCTACAAACGATTGTTAATGGTGTAGAGAGAAAAGGCTATCTTGCGGATCTTATTTATTATCAGATAAGTAGGGAAGAATGTTGAATTCTATTTTCTGTTTCTATCGAAGTCAACTATTTATTGTAAATATAATAAATGGCATTCTAAGTTTATTTGCAACTTTAAAATAGCATATTGATTAGTACAAGACAGATGTTCTAGTTCCTTCTTTAATCTGGTTTAGTATTAGTTAAAAAATCGCTTTAAGCTTGTAACTAAGAGGGAGCTAATCGACTAGATTCTCCAGCCGAACAGGTGGTAATGTGCTTTTTATAGTGTAATCCTAGCTGTTGTTAAATTTAAAATAGAATCCTCTATCGAGTTAGGGAATTAAATTCTACCAATTTTATTTATGTTTTTCTATCAAAATATCTAACATTAAAATAGTCTCATTCTGATGCGCAAACTATTCTATTTATACTGCATAGTTGTATAAGGAATGATGAAAGATGAGTGAAAGTTATCAAGTTGGAATGTTTGTATCTAAATATATTAGCATGTATTTAGATAAGATGTCTGCAATCCTTTATATATGAGATTGATTACGATATAGTTAAAGTGTTAGTTCAATAATTAATACTCAATTATTTTCAAAAAGCAACCTTGTCCATTGTCTGCTGACAGTGGACTTTAAAACGCTTTTTTCCAGTCCTTGAATAACTTCTTGAAGCTTATCAATGACGGCTTCCAATGTTTGGAAAGCCTTGTTTTTGAAACCTCGTTTTCGAATTTCTTTCCAGACTTGTTCAATAGGGTTCATTTCTGGTGTATAAGGTGGGATAAAAGCCAACTCAATATTACTTGGAATCTCTAAGGTACTTGATTTATGCCATATAGCATTATCCATGACAAGTAAAATATAGTCATCTGGATAAGCTTGTGAGACTTGCCGTAGAAATTCATTGGTCCACTCAGTATTGCATCCTCCAGCAATGAGGAAAAAGGAATCTCCTGTCTGAGCATCTACTGCCCCATAACAATAGCGATATTCTCGCATATAATGACTAGGAATGCTAGGTCGGATTCCTTGAGGAGCCCAACAAGAACTCATCTTACTGATTCTTCCGAAACCAGCTTCATCTTGGTACATCAAACGTACTTTGTTATAAGTCCCCTCTTCTTTAAAGCGCTTACTCAAGGTCTCGAATGTAGATTTTATTTTTAGACGTCTCAATTGTCTGAGCGTCTGCCTTCTTGGGATGCTCAGGTCGAGGAGTGACCGTTCGCCAACCATGTCGTTTCAGGAGATAATAGAAACCATCACGTGTGGAAGTGCGACCAATCTCTTTTTGATAGGCTTCAAATAACTAATTGACAGTTACAAATTCCCCAGCCTGAGCAGCTTCTATATGACGTTTTAGAAATGCTTGTTCTTCTTCGTAAGTCATATATTCTCTATGACGTCCACCACGGGTCTCTTGAAGAAGCGCTTCTAAACCAAACTCCTTATATTTTTTCAAATTCCTCCAAACAGTTGTTTTATTGCAATCTAGCAGATCCATGATTTCCTTATAACTCTTTTCTTTTGAGCGAAAATAAATAATCTGTAGACGTTTGTGATATTTGGCGTACGATGAATCTCTTAGGAGTTGTTCAATTTTTTGTGTTTCTTCGTTTGTAAGTTTCATAACTACTATTATAAGATGTTTTTT
>NZ_VMKV01000006.1:0-24811 GCF_013276335.1 Streptococcus sp. 2100
TTGCTACTTCGCTTGCTAAGTCGTTATTCGCTTGCGTTAGAGCTGTCTTGTCTGCTGGTTTCACCACATACGTTACTCTTACGTTTTCTGTACTTTGATCTGTATAAGTAACAACAACGTCAAGAGTATGGTTCCCTACTGTAGTTGGATACTGTGTTCCTTCTTTCAGTACAGCTGATGCTTTGTTAGCTACATCTACAGCAGCAAGTAACTCTGCATTTGTAGGATTTTCACCGATTACTTTTGTAATCGTCTTAGTCGTCGGAGCTGTGTGTTCTGGAATAGGATGATTTTGGTTATTTGCTTGAGATTCAACATCGCCATTTCCTCTAGTAGAGGCTGTTGTGATATTTGTATTCCTGTTCACTTTTGTATAGTCAAGTGTAACCTTACCATTTGCTAGACTGATACCATCTGGTAAGGTTGTTGAAGAGCTCCAATTATTTCCTCGTTTAACCAGTGTTACTGTGGCATTGGTATTTTGTTTGTTCTTATAAGTTAAGGTCACTTTTTCTGCATCTGTCGGTAATGTAACTTCTACATCTCCATTTTGACGTGTAGCACTAGTTGTTGCACTCGGTTGTTCAAACTTAGCCTTAATTCGTTTAGTCTCTGAAATTTTCGTTGCGCTAGAAGCTTTTACCGCAACTTCCGTCCCGTCTTTTACTAAACTTTTTGGAAGGGTAAAGCTATTGCCACTAGCTGTAATTCCTGCAACAGCACTCCATCCTTGATCAGTTTTTCTAAAATGTTGTGTTTCTGAACGATTACTAGTTTGATTATGATAAGTCAAATCAAACTCAGTAGCTTCCTGCGGTACAGTAATTACAACCGAACCATCTGGTTGGGCTATACCACTTACATCCTCTAATCTTCCTAAAACCTTAGTAGTAGCTGCTATACTAAAGTCAGAGCCGTCCTTCTGCTGCTTAACTGTAACTGTTGAACCTGCTTCTGCTGTTTCAGCTTGGATTAGGATTTTGCCCAGTCCATTTTCATCATTTATAATCGAAATTGTGCTATCTGCATTGGCGTCATCCTTATTCCAGTTGCTACCAGTTTTAGTAAAACCAACAGTTTTTTCTTGTCCAGTAGCATTTGTATACGTAAGCATAACCTTAGTAGCTTCGTCTTGACCTACCATTGATGTTACCGTTAGAGTTTCTTTATCTTGTGAGATAGTTGGAGATTGAGGCGCTTGGACCGTCACTTTTGTAACCAAGTCATCTCGTGAGATAAACTTACTTTCTGATCCGTCCTGACTTGTAACAGTTGCATTTCCATCGCTATCCACTGTAACAGTCGCTCCTGGGTTAGCAGCTTGTAGAGCCTTCTTAATCTTTTCAATATCTGAAGAATTTAGTTTCTCTGGATCGGTTACAGGTACTTTCTGCTCTGGGTTGACTAACGGTTTACGGTTCTTTGCAGCTTCTTTTTGCTCTTCTGTCAGCTCCAACAAATCTTTGTGGGAAATCAAGCCACTTGTTCCATCTGGTTGTACAACATAGGCATCTCCATTTTGCCCAACGTTTACAGTAGCACCAGGATTTTTCTCCTGAACCTTCTGAGTAATCTTCGTCAATTCCTCTTTGGTTAGCTTATTTGGATTAGCTACCTTCACTTTTTCAGTTGGTTTTTGGATTTCTTTTGGAGAAGTCGAATCATCTGCAGAATCTGCTTGCCCATTTTGTTTCACAAAATCACTGACAGCAGCTTCTTCCTCTTGTCCATCCGGTCTGGTCACCTGAACCTTACCATCATCTGTTATTTCAACTTTAAATCCTGGATTAGCATCTTCAATAGCTTTTTTTAGCTTATCTTTCTCGGTTTGATTTAGACTACCTGGATTTTCAACGGTAACTTTTTCTGCTGGGCTTACAAAGTCACGGCTAACTTCTGTAGGAAGTTCTAGTTTAAGCGATTCTGATAGTGGTGATACAAGATAGTCTAAAACAGGTTCATCTGTACCTTCCTTAACCACTGCCGTAACTAGACGAAGTTCCTCATTCCCCACCAATTCTTGTCTATACTTATCAGGAGTAAACTCAACTGTTCCATCCGCCTTAACATCACCACTAGCAAGAATAGTATAGCCAGTAGCTTTTTTAGGCTTATTATCAGAAGCACCTGTGCCTACAGCATCCACATCATTCCCACCTTTAACCAAGAAGGTTTTCAGTTTTGCTTTATCAGGAATATTTGCTGCTTCTCCTTTTGTTCCAGAGTTTGCTTTGATGACCGGTTTTCCTGTAGTCTTTCCTTTCAAACTCTCAGCTGTTGTTTCAAAAGTCGGTTTCGTAAATGGAATGTATAGATAGAGTTTTTCTGTATTTTTTAGATTATCTGCGGTTGTAACCGTAACAGTAATTTGATGGATACCTGAATTGTCTTTTTTAATATCTCCTGTTAATGGCATCGTACTAGTTAGAGGACCAACCTGATTCATTTCACCATGAACCAAGCCTGTTTTTTCTAAATTAGTTACTTCAATATTTTTGATAATCTGGCCAGCAGGGACTTGAACCAGTACTTGTAGTTGTTTTTCAGTATAATTGTCACGATATAGTGCTTTATACTTACCTTCCTCAAAGCTAGGAGCTGCTCCGCCCTCTCCACTTTGTCCAAACCCAATACGAATCTGACTCCTATCGTAGTTGGCTTCTTTAGCATCTGATGATTCAGACTCTAAGAGTGAAGTTCGCTTGCCTTCTGCAGTCAAATAAGACTGATCTGAAACACGTGACTTGACAGTATAAGAACCTTTTGTAATAACAACATTTTTGAAGGTTGCATTTCCATCATCACCAGCAATACTGGTTGCTACTTCTTTTCCGTCATGGTAGAGAACCATCTCTACACCTTTGGTTCCGTTAGTTGCAGTGATATCCTTTATCGTCCCTGCTTGCTTTTGCAAATCAGTATTTAAACTTGGTTTTTTCGGTTTCACAACAAAATTTAACTGAACCAATTCACCAGAACCGTCAGCAAAGATTCGCTCTACAAGATAAGATTTCACTCCCGGAGTATTGACGATAGTCTTTGCAACCTCTTGGTTGTTTTCAACTTTGACACCATCCTTAAAAAGATTATAAGAAGTTGGATGTGATTCAGCATTATCCCCTACCTTATCCCTATTTTTAAAGTAAGATTCAAGGTCAATGCCTCCATCGCTTTTAGCAATTAAAGATGAAGAGGTACCTGGAGTTGTTGATACATTATTATTTCTCGGCTGCCAAATTTGCCCTTGTACAATCTGATAGTAGCCATTCCCTTCCAACTGAGCCGGATACTTCTCAGCCTGGTCTCCTTCACCGGCAGCTCTACCGTACCACTGATTGACTAGCAAGCGATTAACTGATTTCCCTGACAGCCTAAACCCTTTAACACCCAAGGCGTAATAGAGATTACGGAAAGTCGTATCTGGGGAAGTCGTCTCAAAGGTCAAATGGTAGCTATCATCACGTCCTCCGTCCAAAGAGAAGGTGTAGACTTTCTCGGTTTCATTTTTGATACCAGAGTATTTAGAAGCTGCCTTTTTCTCAACTTCAGTTGGGAAGTTTTTATCAGCATGGTAGTAGAAACCTTTCTGCACCCACCAGTTAACTTCTTCCTTGGCTAAGCCATCCAGACTATCCGTCCGATAACCATAACCTCCACTTTTTGCTGCCGCTCCTGTTGATGCAACAGTCCCCTGCTTTTCATCACTAATTCCATCAGCTGATTGTAAGGCCTTTAGAATTTGATCCTCTCCGTTACCTGCATCTCCACTAGTAGCAGTGGTGCCACCAGTCCTATGATCATAACGAGAAATAGTTACTGAGTTTGCTTTTACAGTGTGGTTTTTAGGTAGGGTAAACCAAAAAGTATTTGATAAGTAGTGGTGTGGACCCCGTCCTACTTTTCCCTTATTGATATCAATCTCCCATTTAAAACCAGTTTCTGTTTTCTTGACTATCCCGTAGATAAAATCTTTCGCTTCCGGAATACGAAACTCTTTTCCGTCCCAATATGCTCTTGAACGTTGCGAACCATAGACATAGGTTCCACGGGCATAAGGTGAACCTGCATGTCCATCTTCTAAAAAGTAGTTGATCCCATCTACATAAGCATTACTTGGCACAGCTATGTAGCCTGAAGGAACTTCTTGTCTGCTTCCTCTTGAACGAGGTTGAATCGCTGTTGTCACCGGAGTGTTTAACGGTTGTTCATCCTGTTCTGTATCATCCTCATCATCGTCAAGTGGAATAGGGTCATAGTCAGACTGGCTGTCTTTGAGCACCCGAGGCTGAAGGACTCCAGTGCTGCTTGTTTTGGCTGCTATCGTGTCAGCAGATCCTGCCCTTTTCTCTCTCACCTGAGAACTTTCTTGAACAGACTCTGGCTGGCTAGAGTCTACTCCAGTAGTTTTAGGGGCAGCTACTGTCTGTCCTTGATTAGATCCTTCCGCTGACCTCCCTTGCCCTTTTATCTCCTTTGTGATCTTGCCTTCAGCAAGTTGCTCAAGTACAACCTCCTTCGACTCTCCCTCATCCGACTCCTGCAGAGCCCCATCAGGGTTACCATCAAATCCAGCGACCACGTCATTAGTTGTAGCTGGAGTGACTGTCTCACTCGCTGCTACTGCACCGTTGGCAAAAAACATCAATGCGGCAACCGCAACACTGGCGGCACCAAAGTGGTACTTACGAATGGAGTAACGGAAGACCTTTTCTCTGTTAGACTTTCTAAAATCCATAACTCTTTCTCCTTAAAGATATGATTGAAGAGAACATGTCATTTTCCTCTTCAATTGACAATAATATTAAATAGCAACTTACGACTATTTACCCCACTATACCTCCTATGAAGAGTATACAGTCTAGTAGCAATTATACCACCCCCCCCCCGAATTTTGCAAGGAAAAACATTTAATTTTTTCTGTTTTTAGAGTATTTTATGGTAAATTGTTATCTTTCTAATTATATGTATTGGATTTTTTGATTAAACTGCAAAAAACGAGGACTATTGTATTTTTTTATTTATAAAATTTCGGGTATAAGTTTTACAAAAAAATCCAGTCTCAACAATGTCTCAGAATCACATTTGTACTAGTGTAGTTTCAGTTTACCATAATTATACTAGTACAATTTTTCATTGTCTTCACCTTCTAACTAGATATGATGGAAAGGATTGGTCGATGCTTGGCTAGGTAAAATCTCTAGTTCCCAGCCTTTTTCCTCTTTCCATTGAGTAAGGAGTGCTGCGATTTTTTCCACAAACAGCACTTCGATATAGTGACCTGGATCCAATGCCAGCAAGCCATCAGACAACATATCCTGGGCAGTGTGGTAGTAAATATCACCAGTGATATAGACATCCGCTCCTTTAGCTAAAGCATCCTTATAGAATGACTGCCCGCTTCCACCACAGATGGCCACTCTTGAAATAGGCTTCTGCAAATCTCTCTCTTGATAATGCACCATTCGAAGGCTATCTAGGCCAAAGACTTGCTTGACACGCTGGGCCAAGTCCCAAAATGTCTGAGGCTGAATATTCCCAATACGACCAATTCCACATTCTGGACCTGTTTCCTGAAGATAAGTCGTCTCATCAATGCCTAGCATCTGGCAAAACCAGTCATTGAGCCCATTATCAACGATGTCAATATTGGTATGGCTGACATAAACTGCAATGTCATGCTTGATGAGGTCAATGTAAATCTGATTTTGCGGACGGCTGGCGACCAAGTCCTTGATGGGACGGAAAATCGGCGCGTGCTTGACAATAATCAAGTCCACACCCTTTTCAATGGCTTCAGCCACCGTTTCTTCACGAATATCGAGAGCCACCATGACCCTTTGGATATCCTTGTCCAAAGTGCCGATTTGCAGACCACGACTATCGCCCTCCATGGAAAATTCCTGAGGGCAAAAGGCTTCATATGCGTTAATTACTTCACTTGCTAGCATGGAGAACCTCCTTGATGGCTTGAATTTTATCTACTAGAACTTGACGTTCCTCCAGATTTTTTTCTGGAATTTGTCCGAGGGCAAACTCTAGCTTAACAGCTTCTTTTTGCCATTTTTGGACAAAGACTGGACTGACCTCTTTGCACAAGAAAGGTCCAAAGCGAACATCAATGGCTGATAGCTTCATTTGTCCTGCTTCCACCACCAAAATCTCGTAAAACTTGCCAGCTTCTTCTAGAATGCTTTCTGCCACAATCTGAAAACCATTGTCTTGCAACCAAATGCGCAAGTCGTCTTCACGATTATTGGGCTGGAGAATCAAACGCTCTACGTTAGCTAACTTGTCCAAGCCTTCTTCTAAAATCCTAGCAATCAAACGGCCGCCCATCCCTGCGATGGTAATGACAGACACTCGGTCTTCCTCTTCAAAAGCTGCCAAACCATTGGCTAAACGGACTTGGATTTTCTCCTTTAACCCGTGACTTTCAACATTTTTGACTGCAGATTGGTAGGGCCCGTCCACCACCTCACCTGCAATGGCACTTTTGATTTGTCCTCTCTCAACCAACTCGATGGGCAGATAAGCATGATCACTTCCCACATCTAATAAAATGGCTCCCTGTGGTACAAAGGAAGCTACCAATTCTAATCTCTTTGAAATCATCTTCTCTCACTTTCCAAACTCTATTACCTCTTATTATACCACATTTCGGCTGGCAATCTTGTACCTAAAAAGACCGCAATCCACAGATTGCAGCCTTTCTTTATTTTCTGGCTTGATAGCGACTAGTCAGGATGAAAATCACGGTAAAGACCAACATCATGATACCATAAACAGGTAGCGTTTGTCCTGTAAGTGTCGAAATTTCAAGCAATTTTTGAATTCTTGGGAAGAGAGCTGTGGCTAGGAAGCCTCCTACTGACCAAACAATCAAGAGGACACGCCATAGGGTAAATGGCATGCAGGCTCTAAATACGGATAAGAAACCAATAGACCCAAGCAGATAATAAAGTAGGGTTGAGATTTCTATCTCAGACCAACCTTGACTCGCTCCAAATATTTTCACAAACAGGACGCTGAACACAACCATGAGAGCACTTGGTAGAGCACGAAGCATGGATCTTCTGAGGAAATTTGGCTCAACAGGTTTGATATTTCGCTCAAAAGTCAGAACGAATGGTGGGAAACCTTCCACAAACTGGTCAATCATAGTAATCTGGATTGGAATGAAGGGGAAAATCAAGATCCATTCAGACCGTCCCAGAAGAGCACTGGCGATACAGATAACTGCGAGCAAGAATGAGTAGATGGTCTTTATCAAGAAAATCGGGGCGATATGGGCAATGTTATTGACCACACGACGACCTTCAAAGAGAATCTCAGGAACATCATTAAAGTCTGAGTTCAAGAGAACCAGATTGGCAATCTGACGAGTCGCTGGATCTCCCTCAGCCATTACGATGGAACAATCTGCCTCACGAAGGGCCAAGATATCATTAACCCCGTCCCCTGTCATAACCGTTGTATGTCCTGATTTTTTCAGCGTTTGGATGATGAGTTTCTTTTGATGAGGGGAAACACGTCCGAAAATAGCTGTCTCCTCCGCCATGGCCATCAATTCCTCATCGATGATTTTCGAACAATCTACATAGCTATGGTAGTCCGCAAAACCAGCCTTCTGGGCAATGCTGGACACCGTAACGGGATTGTCACCAGAGATAATTTTGAGGCCCACTTCCTGAGAACGGAGATAGTCCAGCGTCTCTGCTGCTCCCTCTCGAATAGGGTCCAAGATTTCCAACAAGGCCAGAGCCTGAATATCAGAAGGTTTCTGTGGTTTGTGATGGTCTAATTTCTCCTGACTGAGAGCTAAGACCAAGACACGTGAACCTCTCTCCAAGGCCTCTCTGGCTTCTGGGACTTCAGAGTCCAGCAACATCTCAGGTGCCCCTAAGAAAACTGTCCCCAAACATTCTAACTCCATGGCTCCCCACTTGCGGTCGCTGGAGAAGGGAAGCTTGGAAATCATAGGATAAGTAACTTCTCCCACAAAACGCTGTCGAATGGCTTGGGCAGTTGGATTCTTATCCTCACTATGAGCCATATAGCTGGCCAAGATGCTAGCAAGCGCTGACTCTCCATACTCTTCGGTCAAAGGAAGAACAGCCTCCACCTGCATCTTTCCTTGAGTGATGGTACCCGTCTTGTCCAGACAGAGCATATCCACGCGCGCCAAGGTCTCAACAGAGTACATCTCCTGCACCAAGACCTTTTTCAAGCCCAGCTTAATCACTGCAGCCAAGAGCGAAGTAATGGTCAAAAGGGCAATTCCCTTGGGCAACATTCCCAGAAGTGCTGTCGACGAGTTTACAACGGAAGACTTGAGAGGCAGGCCTTTTAAAAGCAAGGCTTCTAGCAAGAGAGCTAGACCAAAAGGAATGATAATCTTCCCAGTAAAACCAGCTAGCTTGTCCAGCGATTTCATGATACGAGAGTTGATGGGTTTAACGGTCTTGGCTTCCAGCATGAGTTTGGCAGCATAGTTCTCAGATCCAACATGGTGAACTTGAGCTGAAACTGCCCCACTGGCTAAGAAACTTCCTGACAAAAGCAAGGCATCCACTTCCTTTTGTACCAAATCACTTTCCCCCGTCAACATGGCTTCATTGACTTCCGCAAAGCCTTCCAAAACTAAGGCATCACTGGGAATCTGCTCTCCAGCAGACAGACGAATGACATCTCCTAACACCAATTCTTCAGGATTCAGAGCCACTTCTTGGCCATCACGAATAGTCTTGACCTTTTCCTTGGTCATGAGATTGAGCCTGTCCACCATGTGTTTGGCCCGTAGCTCGGTCACAATTCCAGAAAAAGCGTTAAAGCAGATAACAGCAAAGAAGACCAGATTGCTCCAAGCCTGCACAAAGGCAAGGGCCAAAGCAATGGCAAAGTTCAAAGCGTTAAAAAGGGTAAAGACATTTCGTTTGATGATTTGCCAAGTGCTGGTACTGGCCGAAGCAGTAAAATCATTGACCAAGCCCTTAGTCTGTCTTTCCTTGACTTCTCTTTGGGTTAATCCCATAATCTTATTTTTATCCATAAATTCTATCATATCATTTTTTCTAAAAGAATTCTAATCTCATCCCAAATATGCATCTAGTCAAGGGAAAAGTTTGCCAGCCCTCCTTTGATAAGGTATAATAATAACAAGAAAACAATCGAAGGAGATCGCATGTTTTATACTTATTTGCGTGGATTAGTTGTATTGCTCTTATGGTCCATCAATGGCAATGCCCACTATCATAATACTGATAAAATTCCTAATCAAGATGAAAATTATATTTTGGTTGCGCCTCACCGCACTTGGTGGGATCCAGTTTATATGGCCTTTGCGACCAAGCCAAAACAGTTTATCTTTATGGCAAAAAAAGAACTCTTTACCAACCGTATCTTTGGCTGGTGGATTCGTATGTGTGGCGCCTTTCCTATCGACCGTGAAAATCCTAGCGCCTCAGCCATCAAATACCCTATCAATGTTCTCAAAAAAAGTGACCGCTCTCTCATCATGTTTCCAAGTGGGAGCCGTCACTCAAACGATGTCAAGGGGGGCGTAGCTCTGATTGCCAAAATGGCCAAGGTCCGTATCATGCCGGTTACCTACACCGGTCCCATGACTTTGAAGGGCTTGATTAGCCGTGAACGTGTCGATATGAACTTTGGAAATCCAATCGATATCTCAGATATCAAGAAAATGAATGATGAAGGCATTGAAACAGTCGCCAATCGTATTCAAACAGAATTCCAACGTCTGGACGAAGAAACGAAACAATGGCACAATGATAAAAAACCAAATCCACTCTGGTGGTTTATCCGCATTCCTGCCCTCATCCTTGCTATTATACTCGCTATCCTAACCATCATCTTTAGCTTTCTCGCAAGCTTCATCTGGAACCCAGATAAGAAAAGAGAAGAACTTGCATAGAAGAAATGAACCTTGGCCAAACAGCTAAGGTTTTCATTTATATAGTAGATTGGAACTAGAATAGTACACCTCTACTTCTAAAACATTTTTAGAAATCGATTTGACTGTCCTGATCGATTTGTCCTGCTTTTGTTTCATTTTACTATATTTATAAGAATCTCCTAATCAAATCAAAAGCCACTCTACAATAGAGTAACTTTAAGATTGTCCATTTATACTCAATGAAAAAGCCCTCTGAAAATCAGAGAGCTGATTTTCAGAGGGCTAAAATCCTAGTGAAACAAAAAAATCTCCACGATCAGAAAAGTCTCTATCGTGCCATTTTCATACATGATGTATAGTCCAAGTAGAATGAATACTAAGGGCACAATGATTCGCTCGTATTTTTCAATTGTCTCGAATATTAACGGAATAGAGGATAACACCCGACTAATCTCGCAAAAGATAATTATGCCGATTACAAACACAAGCAAGGCCACGAGGGTCTGTGACCAATCTAACGAAGCAAAATAAGGTATATAGATACCTAAATTATCTCCGCCAGACGCAATTGTCAGCAATGTAACTGTCCAAAACAGTTGATTTGCCTTGCTTTGTTCTAATCTTTCAATAATTTCTTCCTCTTCTTCTTCCGCATCTTCTCCAACAATTGCAAAGCGAATCCCTAAATAGATAGGGATTAAACCAAGCAATCCAACCATCCATTCTTCAGGCACGAAATTAACGACATAAGCAGCAACTAAACTCGCCCCTACAAGTAAGCCTGTGCCTAGATATTGCCCCGCATAAATATGCCATTTCTGTTTATTCTGTGATAGCTGTGCAAATAAAATAATTAAAATAATTAAATAATCGATACTGGTAGAAATATAAACACCAATAGCAGATATGATTGTCTGTCCCATAAAAAAACCTCCTGTATTAGTCAGTAATAAATCAGCAGATTTTAGGAGAGCACAGACACATTAATTTAGCTATCGCTAGTGGGTAATGTCGAACGTAGGAAAGCATTTTACTCCTCCTCAAAACGTAGTTACAAAGTAATTTCTAACTGGAATTCAGTGACTACTTCCATGTAAAGTATAAACATACTATACTTTACTTTGTAAAGAGTGGGCTCTTCTAGGGGGCTTGCAGACAGCTACTCGGCTTGAAAAGCCGAGTAACTGCGCACCTTTATGGTGTAATTAGCTGATACCATTTGAGGTTTTTGTAGTCTCCAAAATTGTTACCGATAAAACCTCAATAAAAAAGCCCTCTGAAGTCAGAGAGCTGATTTTAGCCCGGGCTAAAATCCTAGTGAAAAAGATGAAACTCCTTGTGCTCATCGAACACTGTGTCATTTCCCTATTTTCATACGGATTTTTGACGCCCTTAGCATCATGATTCTTGCTAGATCAATCGTTTATAGACGAGGCGAAGATCGTACGAAACTTTCAGTGAAACAAAAAAAATCTCCCCGAAGGGAGAAAAGCTGGTTTATTTTACCTTACAGTGCTAGGAACCGTAACCGAAGATTATACTTGAGTATAGCGAGGTAAGGTGACAACGCAAAAAAGCTACCCAATTTAGAGTAGCTTTATTATCAAGATATGCTCAATTGAACACGGCCTAAGCACTTGGCAAAAAAGATAAAATCTCCTAGAAACTGAAGTTTCTTCGTCAATTTTCCTATTTTTGCTTTGTGCTTTTGACGGCCTTTGTATCTTGAATTAGCGACGAAGTCCTAGAGAGTTGATCAACTCACGGTAACGGTTAACGTCGTTTTTACGCAAGTATGCAAGCAAGTTACGACGGCGACCGATTTTTTTCATCAATCCACGGTAAGTAGCGTGGTCTTTTTTGTGTTGTTTGATGTGTTCGTTAAGGTGGTTGATTTCCCAAGTAAGGACAGCAACTTGAACCTCTACTGAACCTGTATCACCTTCGTGACGTGCATATTGTGCAATGATTTCATTTTTTTTCTCTTTTGAGATTGCCATGATGTTTCTCCTTTTTATTTGGCTTCATCCGAGTGACAGGTTGGCATGCCTGTAACCAAGAAGAAGTTATTTGTCTTTACGACAATCCCTATTCTACCAATAACTAACTTCTTTGTCAACAGATTTACTTTCTTGTTTTAAACATGCTATAATAATCATAGCAAGAGATTTAAGTTGTCTGTTTTTTTAAAACGAGCTGATTATCATGCCTAGATTCTATTCCCATCTCCCCCACTATCTGGTCATCTTTTTCTTTTATTGGCCTCTTTATGAATTATTTTCACTGCTCTCATCCGGTCCCAATCTGCTAGGACTCATCTTCTAAATATCTTTATCTTTTCTCCGTTAGTAACCTTCATCGTTTCTCTTCTTTACGGTTACCGTTTCCCTTTTTCCCTTTTGACATTGGATTGCTCTTTTGCTTTACTATCATTTCTTTCCACGATTTTAGCATTGTCTACTTTTTAGCCTATGGAACCTTTGCTCTGGTCGGCATGGCTTCCGGTATTGGTATCAAGCATATTCTGCAAAAATGAAAAACAAAAAACTTTCACAAAATCCTTGAAAAATCTCACAATCATGCTATAATAATCCATAGAGACAAGTCACTTAGTCCCTTTCTACTAGAGAGTGCGTGGTTGCTGAGAACGCATAGAAAGACTATACTGATACTACTCTTGAGTTTTTTATGAAAACATAAAACGGTGGCCACGTTAGAGCCAATCAGAGGTGTCCCTCTCTTTTGAGGTACATAAATGAAGGTGGAACCACGTTGCGACGTCCTTTCTAGGACGTCGCTTTTTGTTTCTCTTTGCTTTTTGTTTCTCTTTATTTAAGACTGCGAAATAGGGAAACACTTCTGCTTTAGAAATAATGGATAACCAATATAAGGAGAACATCATGATTAACATTACTTTCCCCGATGGCGCTGTTCGTGAATTCGAATCTGGCGTTACAACTTTTGAAATTGCCCAATCTATCAGCAATTCCCTAGCTAAAAAAGCCTTGGCTGGTAAATTCAACGGCAAACTCATCGACACTACTCGTGCTATCACTGAAGATGGAAGCATCGAAATTGTAACACCTGATCACGAAGATGCCCTTCCAATCTTGCGTCACTCAGCAGCTCACTTGTTCGCCCAAGCAGCTCGTCGTCTTTTCCCAGACATTCACTTGGGAGTTGGTCCAGCCATCGAAGATGGTTTCTACTACGATACTGACAACACAGCTGGTCAAATCTCTAACGAAGACCTTCCTCGTATCGAAGAAGAAATGCAAAAAATCGTCAAAGAAAACTTCCCATCTATTCGTGAAGAAGTGACTAAAGACGAGGCACGTGAAATCTTCAAAAATGACCCTTACAAGTTGGAATTGATTGAAGAACACTCAGAAGACGAAGGCGGTTTGACTATCTATCGTCAGGGTGAATATGTAGACCTCTGCCGTGGACCTCACGTTCCATCAACAGGTCGTATCCAAATCTTCCACCTTCTCCATGTAGCTGGTGCTTACTGGCGTGGAAATAGCGACAACGCTATGATGCAACGTATCTACGGGACAGCTTGGTTTGATAAGAAAGACTTGAAAAACTACCTTCAAATGCGTGAAGAAGCTAAGGAACGTGACCACCGTAAACTTGGTAAAGAGCTTGACCTCTTTATGATTTCACAAGAAGTGGGACAAGGACTTCCATTCTGGTTGCCAAATGGTGCGACTATTCGTCGTGAGTTGGAACGCTACATCGTTGACAAAGAGTTGGCTTCTGGATACCAACACGTTTATACTCCACCACTTGCTTCTGTTGAACTTTACAAGACTTCTGGTCACTGGGATCATTACCAAGAAGACATATTCCCAACTATGGACATGGGTGACGGGGAAGAATTTGTCCTTCGTCCAATGAACTGCCCACACCACATCCAAGTCTTCAAACACCATGTTCACTCTTACCGTGAGTTGCCAATCCGTATCGCTGAAATCGGTATGATGCACCGTTATGAAAAATCTGGTGCCCTCACTGGTCTTCAACGTGTGCGTGAAATGTCTCTCAACGACGGTCACCTTTTCGTTACTCCAGAACAAATCCAAGAAGAATTCCAACGTGCTCTTCAGTTGATTATCGATGTTTACGGAGACTTCAACTTGAATGAGTACCGCTTCCGTCTCTCTCTTCGCGACCCTCAAGATACTCACAAGTACTTTGACAACGATGAGATGTGGGAAAATGCTCAAACTATGCTTCGTGCAGCTCTTGATGAAATGGGCGTGGACTACTTTGAAGCCGAAGGCGAAGCAGCCTTCTACGGACCAAAATTGGATATTCAAGTTAAGACCGCTCTTGGAAAAGAAGAAACTCTTTCTACTATCCAACTTGACTTCTTGCTTCCAGAACGCTTCGACCTCAAATACATCGGAGCTGATGGTGAAGAGCACCGTCCAGTGATGATCCACCGTGGGGTTATCTCAACTATGGAACGCTTCACAGCTATCTTGATTGAGAACTACAAGGGGGCCTTCCCAACATGGCTGGCACCACACCAAGTAACCCTCATCCCAGTATCTAACGAAAAACACGTGGACTACGCTTGGGAAGTAGCCAAGAAACTCCGTGACCGCGGTGTCCGTGCAGACGTAGATGAGCGCAATGAAAAAATGCAGTTCAAGATCCGTGCTTCACAAACCAGCAAGATTCCTTACCAATTAATTGTTGGAGACAAAGAAATGGAAGACGAAACAGTCAACGTTCGTCGCTATGGCCAAAAAGAAACACAAACTGTCTCAGTTGATGATTTTGTTGGAGCTATCCTAGCTGATATAGCCAACAAATCACGCGTTGAGAAATAAGAACCTAGCATAAAAGCCTCCAGTCCGGAGGCTTTTTCGTCTATTCTCACTCAAGGACTAGATTCACTTGAGCAAACTGAATCCGCGCTATCGTTCCTTTTCCGACCTCAGACTCGATACGAATCTGGTGACCCAGTTCTTCAGAAATTTTCTTAGATAGGTAAAGTCCAAGTCCAGATGACTGCTGGGTTAGGCGTCCATTATACCCTGAAAAGCCACGTTCAAAGACTCGGAGGACATCACTGTTTTTTATCCCGATTCCCGTATCCTTGATACAAAGCTCTTGCCCGTCCATATAAATCTCCAGACCACCTTCCTTGGTGTACTTGAGACTGTTTGAGATAATTTGCTCAATAACCACTAGTAGCCACTTTTTATCCGTCACGATTTCTTTATCAAGGTCATGTAGATTGACATTTAGGCCTTTTTGAATAAAGAAAAGAGCATATTTACGAATTATTTCCTTGACCAAATCCTCAATTTGAACCTGCTTTAAGACCAAATCATCATGGAAACTTTCTAAACGCAGGTACTGTAAGACTAGATTGGTATAGGAATCGATTTTGAAAATTTCCTGTTCTAACTGCTGCTTCAGTTGGCGGTCAGCTACTTCTGCAACTAAGAGTTGACTGGCTGCAATGGGGGTCTTAATCTGATGGACCCACAAGGTATAGTAATCCAGCAAATCCGTCAGTTTTCTTTCTGAATCTGACCTCTGCTGATAGAGTTCCATCTCACGCGCCTCTAATTTTTCAGCCAAGGCTCTTTCCAAAGGAGACTGAGCTTCCCTCTCCCCATAGAGAATTTCCTGACGATAGACCTGCGTTTCCACCAATATGTCCCAAGTGAAAAATAAGATGGTTACAAAGCAACACAAGAGGAAAAAGTAGAGAAAGTAAGTTCCCAAACTGGCAAATAAAAACTGAAAGAGCAAAATCAGAAATGCTAAAGCAAGCAGATAGACAAACAGACGACTACGGGAGCGCAGATAGGCTAGAAAAAATTGTTTCCAATCAAGCATGCTTCAGTCCGTACCCTATCCCTTTCTTGGTCTCGATAAATCCTACCAAGCCCTGCTCTTCCAATTTTTTACGCAAACGAGCCACATTGACAGAGAGGGTATTATCATCAATGAAAAAGTCACTGTTCCAAAGTTCCCGCATGAGGTCGTCACGCGCTACAATATTGCCTGCATGCTCAAATAACACGCGTAAAATCTGGAATTCGTTCTTGGTCAAATTCAAGACTTGCCCTTGATAATGTAAATCCATGGATTTGGTATTGAGGATAACACCAGCATATTCCAGTAAACTCTCGTCACGCCCAAACTCATAGGAACGGCGCAGCAAACCCTGAACCTTGGCTAAAAGAACCTGCTGGTCAAAAGGCTTGGTCACAAAATCATCCGCCCCCATATTGATTGCCATGACAATATCCATAGCCTGGTCTCTCGAAGACAGAAACATGATGGGTACCTTGGAAATCTTGCGAATCTCCTGACACCAGTGATAGCCATTAAACAAGGGCAGACCAATATCCATGAGGACCAGATGAGGCTCCGATTGAACAAATAGACTCAAAACTTCCATAAAGTCTTCTACCAGGACCACTTCAAATCCCCATTCAGAGAGCATTTTCCCGACTTGTTGACGAATAACCTGATCATCTTCTACTAATAAAATCTTGTGCATGCGCTTCTCCTTTTCTATTATTATAACAGATTTTTCCATGCTCGAAGGTCTGAAACTGAATTTGAAAGAGCTTGTTTTTAACCAACAGAGACAGGCAATCCTACTAGCTAATTTGAGGGAAATTTGATATGATAAATAAAAAGAAAGGAGCTCTTATGGCCAATATTTTTGACTATCTGAAAGATGTCGCACACGATTCCTTTTACGACCTACCTTTGAATGAGTTAGATATTCTAGCCTTAACAGAAATCACCTACCTCTCCTTTAATAATCTGGTCTCCACAGTTCCTCAGCGACTTTTAGATCTGGCACCTCAGGTTCCAAGGGAGCCTAACATGTTGACCAGTAAAAATCGCCTCCAGCTATTAGATGAACTAACTCAACACAAACGCTTCAAAAATTGCAAACTCTCCCATTTTATCAATGACATCGACCCTGAACTGCAAAAGCAATTTGCGGCTATGACCTACCGCCTCACTCTCGATGCCTATCTGATTGTCTTTCGTGGGACTGATGACAGCATCATTGGCTGGAAGGAAGATTTCCACCTGACTTATATGAAGGAAATTCCTGCTCAAAAGCACGCCCTCCGCTATTTAAAGAACTTTTTTGCCCACCATCCTAAGCAGAAGGTCATTCTGGCTGGGCATTCCAAGGGAGGAAATCTAGCCGTCTATGCTGCTAGTCAAATTAAGCAAAGCTTGCAGGATCAAATCACAGCAGTTTATACCTTTGATGCGCCTGGTCTCCACAAAGAACTGACACAAACCGAGGGCTATCAAAGGCTAATGGATAAAACCAAGGTCTTCATTCCACAAGGTTCCATCATCGGTATGATGATGGAAATCCCTAACCACCAAATCATCGTGCACAGTACTGCCTTGGGTGGTATTGCCCAGCACGATACCTTTAGTTGGCAGATTGAGGACAAGCACTTCATTCAACTGGATAAGACCAACAGTGATATCCAACAAGTCGACACAACCTTCAAGGAGTGGGTGGCCACAGTCCCTGACGAAGAACTCCAGCTCTACTTCGACCTCTTCTTTGGCACCATTCTAGATGCTGGGATTAGCTCCATCAATGACCTGTCTTCCTTAAAGGCGCTTGAACACATTCATCATCTCTTCGTCCAAGCTCAATCCCTCACCCAAGAAGAAAGGGAAACCATGGGACGCCTCACCCAATTATTGATTGATACCCGTTACCAAGCATGGAAGAATAGATAAAAAGCTTATGAAAAGGTAATACTCTTCGAAAATCTCTTCAAACCACGTCAGCGTCGCCTTACCGTATATATGTGACTGACTTCGTCAGTCTTATCTACAACCTCAAAGCGGTGCTTTGAGCAACCTGCGGCTAGCTTCCTAGTTTGCTTTTTGATTTTCATTGAGTATAAAAACCTTCTCATAAGCTTTTCTTGTTTTAAAGAAAAAATTACTCCTTCATCTGACTCTCTGCATCGGCCACGACTTGTTCTAGACTGGTCTGACCAAGTTCAGCCTCCATAGCCAACTGAATTCTCTCCAATTTTTGATCCAAAACATCATGAATATGAGCTCCGACTGGGCAATTTGGATTTGGATTGTCATGGAAACTGAAGAGTTGACCTGTCTTACCAAGACATTCGACCGCTTGATAAACATCTAATAGACTAGTGTCTTTGAGATCCTTAACAATCTCTGTTCCGCCCGTTCCGCGCGCTACTGAAATCAGCTCTGCCTTCTTCAACTGGGACAAGGTCTTTCTGATAATGACAGGATTGACCCCGACACTAGCAGCTAAAAAATCACTGGTCACCTTGCTTTCCTTCCCCTTGAGGGCAATGATTATCAGCATATGAGTCGCAATGGTAAATCTACTTGGAATTTGCATCCTCTTCTCCTTTTTACGAGGCTCCCCTGCCTCTACTCTTCTTTTTCTTTTATTATACCCTTTTTAGTTGTAATGTCAATTATTACCACTTTTCAACCAGACATCTAATTCCCTATCATAGCCCTCTTTCTGGGCCAATTCTCTCAGAAATTCCTGATGATGAGTATGGTGGATACCATTGACCAGACTTTCATAGTAAACCTCAAAATAGGGAAGTTTAAGATCTTTAGCCAGCTGCAATTCAGCTGCCACATCGTAGTCTACCCGTCGGAAGTCCATATCTACCAAACCCTTGTCATCAAACTCCAAAATCATATACTGGGCTCGCAAGTCCTTCCGCAACTGAGCATCTAGAAAGAAAGGCTGGCCAATCGAACCTGGATTGACAATCAATTGCCCACCAGTCCCGTAACGAAGCAACTGCTGGTGAATATGACCATAAACAGCAATATCACAAGGCGGATTGGTCACCAAGCGGTCAAAATCCTCTTGCGCTCCAGTATGAATCAACTCTCGCCCCCAGTTCTTATCAGGCAAATGGTGACTAATTCCCACCGTCAAATCACCAAACTGACGATGAATCTGGAGTGGTTGATTGTGGAGCAATTCGATTTCTTCTAGGGAAATTTCCTCTAAAACATATTGGCACTGGCGCAAGAGATAGCGTTGACTGGGACGAGTACTATCCAATTCCTTGCGGACACCATGCCAAAGACTGTCTTCCCAGTTTCCCAAAACTCTAGCTGTAATCGGTAGTTGAGCCAACAAGTCCAAAATCCTTCTACGCCCTGTCCCTGGCATGAGAATGTCTCCCAAAAGCCAGTATTCATCCACTCCTAGCTGCCGAGCATCTGCCAAAACAGCCTCCAAGGCGGTGGTATTTCCATGAATATCTGAAAGAAGAGCTATTTTCGTCATATCCATCTCCTCGTTTTTTCTCTTGCAATAAGTATAACATAAAAAGTCACAGCTAGAGAAATCTAGCTTTTTTTGATATACTAGATAAAGATATTAGACAAGAGGAAACGAATGACCCCAAATAAAGAAGATTATCTAAAATGTATTTATGAAATTGGCATAGACCTGTATAAAATCACCAACAAGGAAATTGCTGCCCGCATGCAAGTCTCTCCCCCTGCCGTAACTGAAATGATCAAACGGATGAAGAGTGAAAACCTCATCCTAAAGGACAAGGAATGTGGCTATCTACTGACTGACCTCGGCCTCAAACTGGTCTCTGAGCTCTATCGTAAGCACCGCTTGATTGAAGTTTTTCTAGTTCATCATTTAGACTATACAAGTGACCAGATTCACGAGGAAGCTGAGGTCTTGGAACACACTGTCTCTGACCTGTTCGTGGAAAGACTAGATAAACTGCTAGGTTTCCCTAAAACCTGCCCCCACGGAGGAACTATTCCTGCCAAGGGAGAACTCCTGGTTGAAATCAATAACCTGCCACTAGCTGACATCAAGGAAGCTGGCGCCTACCGCCTGACTCGGGTGCACGATAGCTTTGACATTCTCAGTTATCTGGACAAGCACTCACTTCACATCGGTGATTCGCTCCAAGTCAAGCAGTTTGATGGCTTCAGCAATACCTTCACTATCCTCAGTAAAGAAGAGGATTTACAAGTAGGTATGGACATTGCCAAACAACTCTACGTCGAGAAAATCGACTAATTTCTCAAGTATCCCAACCAACCCTGAAAGTTTGATTTTCAGGGTTTTCTTATCTATTTTTTATATCAAAAATAATAGCAAACGCTTTCATGTTCCGACTAAATATTGTATAATAATTATATAAACTATTACGTCACTAACAGAGGAAAAAAGGAGGTCTTATCATGAAAAAAATCATCTTCATCAAAACCATTGAGCTCCTTGTCATTGATGGAATCATGCTGGGCATTTTGGCTTTTAAAGAGGTGCTTACTTGGGATTGGATTTTGATTTACAGTGGTTGGCTCATTTTCTTTCACCCTGTGCTGTTGACCTATCTTTCTAACCAGCTTTGTGACCACTTTAGTCAACTCTATTCCCAGATTAGACCGAGATTCTGGCGCTTTGCCTTACAAATCCTTCTATGGGATATCCTGATGATTCTCTCCTTGATATGTTTAAGTGGTACCCCACTTTTCCTTCAGGGGACTCTCCTCATCCTAGGACATCTCATCCCTTCCTATCGCACCTGCCAAATCCTGAAACAAGACTTTCCCCAAGCCTATCAAGCACCGATTTCTTTTGGAGTATTTTATGATAGATGAGAAAAACCAAGCCGGCTGGGCTTGATCTTTCTTATCTATTTTTAGTATCTAGGATAATGGTAACTGGCCCATCATTGACCAGCTCAACCTGCATATCCGCTCCAAAGATACCTGTATGAACAGGCACTTCTTGCGCTAGTTTTTGGTTGAAAACATCATAGAAGTCTGATGCCATATCAGGTTTGGCTGCTTCTGTAAAGGCTGGACGATTGCCTTTCTTGGTATCCGCAAAGAGGGTAAACTGAGAAATAGAGAGGATTTCTCCTTCAATATCTTTGACAGACAGGTTCATCTTGCCTTCTGCGTCTGAAAAAATCCGCATATTGACCAGTTTTCTCACAGCATAGTCCAAATCTTCCTCTTGGTCCTCTGGTCCAACACCAACCAGCAATAAGAGCCCCTGATTGATTTTTCCCTGAACCTGACCTTCGATACTGACTTGGGCTTTTTTAACACGTTGGATAATGATTTTCATAATAGCCTTTCTAGTAAGAACTCAGACAATTAACCGTTGGTTCGTTTGACAGAGTAAACTTCTGGCACACTCTTAATCTTGTCCACAACCGTAGTCAGCGTCGAGAGGTTGGTAATGCCAAAGGACACATGGATATTGGCAAATTTCATATCCTTGGTTGGTTGGGCATTGACTGTTGAAATATTCTTGGTTGTGTTTGAGAGAACTTGCAGTACATCGTTCAACAATCCTGTACGGTTGAGGCCATAAATATCAATATGAGCCATATACTCTTTATTTGAGCTAGAGTACTGACCTTCCCACTCCACATCAAGGAGACGTTGCTCGTAGTTTTCTTGGGCGCGCAGGTTCATACAGTCCACACGGTGAATAGCCACACCACGACCCTTGGTAATGTAGCCGACAATATCATCACCAGGCACGGGGTTACAACACTTGGCAATCCGCACTAGGAGACCAGAAGCACCTTCAATGACCACACCACCTTCATGCTTGACCTTGAGGGTTTCTTTATTTTCAACCTTGACCTCGCCACCTTTGACAAGTTCTTCTGCCTCAGCCTTGGCCTTGGCACGTTCTTCTTCACGACGTTCCTTTTCAGTCAGACGATTAAAGACAGTAATAGCACCGATTTCCCCAAAACCAATGGCCGCAAAGAGGGAGTCTTCTGTCTTGTAGCTGGTCTTTTGCAGGACTTGGTCCATATGACGCTTGTCCATAAATTTATTGGCCACATAGCCATTTTCTTGGAACTGGGTCATCAACATTTCACGACCCTTATTAACAGATAATTCCTTATCTTGGTTTTTAAAAAACTGACGAATCTTGTTGCGCGCCTTGCTGGTCTTGACCATATTGAGCCAGTCGCGGCTAGGTCCAAAGGAGTTGGGGTTGGTGACAATTTCAACCTGATCCCCTGTTTTGAGCTTGGTTGTCAGTGGAACCATACGGCCGTTGACCTTGGCACCAGTCGCTTTTTCACCGACTTTAGTATGGATTTCATAAGCAAAGTCAATAGGTCCTGAATCTTTTGGAAGAGAACGGACAGCTCCATCTGGTGTAAAGACGTAAATCTCCTCAGCCAGATAGTTTTCCTTAACAGAGTCCACAAATTCCTTGGCATCATCAGCCTGATCTTGAAGCTCCATCATCTCCTTGATCCAGTTCATCCCAATAGCAGACTCCTTACTGTTAACCTGCCCCTTAACGCCTTTCTTATAAGCCCAGTGAGCCGCAACCCCGTACTCAGCCACCTCGTGCATGGCCTTGGTCCGAATTTGGAATTCAATCGGTCCTTTTGGCCCATAGACAGTCGTATGGATAGACTGGTAACCATTTGCCTTGCGGTTAGCGATGTAGTCCTTAAAGCGACCAGGCATGGGTTTCCAAAGTTCATGCACATAACCAAGCATGGCATAAACATCACTTTGGGTATCCAAAATACAACGAATGGCAATCAGGTCATAGATTTCCTCAAACCGTTTTCTCTTGTCCTGCATTTTGCGGAAAATTGAGTAAATATGCTTGGGACGACCATAAATCTTCCCTTTCAAGTGACGATCTATCGTATACTCCTCTAATTTTGTGACTACCTCATCCACCAAGGCTTCACGCTCTCTGCGCTTTTCCTTCATCATATTGGTAATCTTGTAAAACTCTGTCGGGTTGAGATAACGGAAAGACAGGTCTTCCAATTCCCATTTGACACTGGAAATCCCCAAACGGTGAGCAAGTGGGGCATAGATTTCCATAGTTTCTTTGGAAATGCGCTCCTGCTTGTCTTTTCGAAGATGTTTCAGGGTTCGCATATTGTGCAAGCGGTCAGACAGTTTGACCAAGATAACGCGGATGTCCTCAGACATGGCCATGAGCATCTTGCGATGATTTTCAGCCAACTGCTCTTCGTGAGACTTGTACTCGACCTTGCCAAGCTTGGTGACTCCGTCAACAATCACGCGCACATCGGGACCAAACTCTCTTTCCAAATCGTCCAAGGTCGCATCTGTATCTTCCACCACATCATGCAAGAAACCACAAGCTACCGTTACAGCATCCAGCTTGAGTTTGGCTAGAATACCTGCCACTTGAATAGGGTGAATGATATAAGGCTCGCCTGATTTGCGGTATTGACCACTATGACAATCCACCGCATAGACCAAGGCCTTATGGACAAAATGGACATCCTCTTCCGTTAAATATTTTTTGGTTAAAGCGACAACTTCTTCGCCTGTTAAATTCACTTCTTTTGGCATCTCTACTCTCCAATTCTTCCTACCATTTTATCACTTTTTTAAGAATATGAAAACTAGATTGGAACAGAATAAGAAAAAAATAATTCAGAATTGCTTGATAATTCTGAATTATTGGTCCATAATATACTACGAAGTTAGATTTTAAACTTAGGTGATAGAAGGAGAGATAGAAGAACGGAAACCATATTGTAACCCAAAGACTTTTTGACTTCCCCAATTTCCCTGAAGATACGAAAGATAAACAGTGGAACTCGTGTCACATACACCGGTACCTTGACTGGATTTTGGAATTAATACTCAATAAAAATCAAGGAGCAAACTAGGAAACTAGCCGNNACGGCAAGGCGACGTTGACGCGGTTTGAAGAGATTTTCGAAGAGTATAAAAATCCTCAAGATACTTTCTTTTATCCGTTAGTTTATAAGGAGAACACCTATGAAAAAAACTGCTATTTCTATCTTTGCTCTCCTAGTATTAGGAGCTAGTTGCCTGTTCCTATTCAGCCAGCAAAGCTATAAAAAAACAGTCGTTCAATACTATGCTAACGACCAGAACCTGCCAAATAGGATAACTTATAGTGAATATAGCGACAAACGAGAAGCCAACTACGGTGGCACTCTAAACATCACATCTATCAAACAAGCTAATGACGGAGTTTATGCAACCTATGGAGGGCAATTGACACCTTTCCAATATTGATAAATTGATAACCAGCCTGTCTTCATCTAGTCATGCTGGTTTTTAAGTTCATTCTAAATCCTTACCTATTCTCCCTAACTGTGCTATACTTAATTTAGTACATTCTTTGAGATTGGAGATAAAATGAAAATCCATAAAACTGTGAATCCTGTTGCCTATGAAAACACCTATTACCTGGAAGGTGAAAAACACCTCATCGTTGTAGATCCTGGTAGTCAATGGGAAGCCATTCGTCAGACAATCGAGAACCTCAACAAACCGATCTGTGCCATTCTATTGACCCACGCTCATTATGACCATATCATGAGTCTGGACTTGGTTCGCGAGACGTTTGGCAATCCTCCTGTCTATATCGCAGAGAGCGAAGCCAGCTGGCTCTACACTCCTGTCGATAATCTCTCCGGTCTCCCTCGCCACGATGATATGGCAGATGTGGTCACAAAACCTGCAGAACACACCTTTGTCTTTCACGAAGAATACCAACTAGAGGAATTTCGTTTTAAGGTTCTACCGACCCCAGGGCACTCTATCGGTGGTGTTTCCCTAGTCTTTCCTGATGCTCACCTAGTCTTGACGGGAGATGCTCTGTTCCGCGAAACAATTGGACGGACGGATCTTCCGACTGGTAGTACAGAGCAACTCCTTCATAGTATCCAGACCCAACTCTTCACCCTACCAAACTACGATGTCTATCCAGGACATGGTCCAGCTACTACTATCGCTCACGAAAAGGCCTTCAATCCCTTTTTCTAGCAAGATGATGACAATCGATAGCACAATTTAATACTCAATGAAAAT
>NZ_VMKV01000060.1:0-17079 GCF_013276335.1 Streptococcus sp. 2100
CACTGCTTTGAGGTTGTGGATAAAGCTGACGTAGTTTGAAGAGATTTTCGAAGAGTATTATTCTTATTGCCAGGCACCTGAGTTGCCAACGTAGTAACCATCAGGCGTGTGGGTATTGCGAAGCATCTTACCTGATGAAGCCAGATAACACCACTTGCCATTGTCTTTGACCCAATCATTCGCAATCATGGCACCAGAAGAACTTACATAATACCATTCTCCCTTGTCATAAACCCAAGTGCTTGCTTTCATAGCTCCTGAGCAATTAGAGGCCAAAAAAACTGTCCAATATCATTCATTTTTTTAAAGCATTTGATACTACATCATCCACGCTGTAGGACATAGATACATCAAACGTAAGAGCCAAAATATCGAAAAATATACAACTTTTAAAGGCAACATTTCATTTTTTAAAGTCTAACAACCATAGAACTGAAATCAGAGCAAGGCATCAATTTCCTACTCTTAGTACGCCTATTTTGATGGTTGAAGTGAAGATTTTTTATTTAACGTAGACAATTCCCAACTTCCCAAAAGCCACATCTCCACGGATAATCAAGGTTTTACTGGTTGGGGCTAGAGGGGCATCTGCCTTGGCTACACCACAGAAAGTTTCCACCTTCAAATCAACTCTCCAATGTTGGGGAACATAGATAACTGCATTGCCAAAACCAACTTCGATATCCAGAGTAGCAAAATCACCTAACATCTCTGCATTGTCATAATATATCTTGGCATTGCCAAAACCAACTTCTACTTGATCCTCTACTAATTCTTGGTCTTGCTTGTAGAAAGTCCCAGTCCCAAAAGCAACTTCCTTATCTGTAAGAATGTTTTTTTCACCATCATACCACCATTTTTTTCCATTCCAAGTTCTGTTAGAATGAGTGAGTGCGCTGACACCCATTACAATTAAAATACTAGCCCAGAACAATGACTGATTTGGAATAGGTAAGATGTCATAAAAATGATTAGCAATCATGAGAGCTACAAAAGTTGTAAAAACTGCTGATGTCAGATGACGACGAAGCAAAGCTTCAACTGATTGATAGGCAAAAAATGCAATACCAAGCAAGGGCCAAATGTGCCCTCCAAGAGAAGGGATTCCAAAATTCCCCTGTAATAATACTAAGGCTGCCAATACTAGCAACACAATACCAAATACTTTCTTTTTCATGTTCTTACCTCATGTTTCTTAGATTTTCTTTTAGGAGGGATTGGTAATGCCGTGACACATGAACCTCCTTGTGGGTCTGATAAAAGGAAATGGTGCCCGTTCCTGAAAAGGACTTATCCACCGAATAGATTTGCCGGATATTAGCAATGGTCGACTTGGATACTCGACTGAAATAACGGGGCAGGATAGACTCCAACTCATAGAGTTTAAGCCGAACCTCGTAGGCATCTTTCTGGGTATGGGCGTAAATCTTGCTACCTTCCGTCTCAAAGAAGAGAATTTCCAATAAGTCCAGATAATATTCACCCGTCCCCTTGTAAAAAATCAACCTAGGAGACTTGGATTCTTGCAAGAGACGCTGCAAATCCGCAATCTCATCTGTCAAAGTCGCTGCCTTGATGACAATTTCAGTTTCCTCTAAATTGCTGTCAATTTCGATTCGTAACTTCATTCCATCTCCTTTCTGACTCTACTATATCAAAGCTAAAATAAGAAAACAAGAGCAAAAAAGCAAGTGGTTACTTTAGACTCGTAAGTGGTTGTTGGACCACCTTAACTTACAGGTCAAAATAGAAAGAAAAGCACACCCCACACAAGAGCACAAATATAGCCAACCACTACATCCTTGGGGAAATGCACTCCACCTATGACTCTCACTAGACCGAGGAGGGCTGACAAGACCAACAAGATAATCCCTACAGATAAACTAGCATGTAAGCAAGCCATGGAGATAATGGTGGCTGAAAAGACATGACGACTGGGCATAGACTGACCAGGACTATCTCTGTCAAGCAAGGGTTTAATATCCCATTCCTCATAAGGTCTAGGGGCATTGATTTTCTTACGGAAAAGAGACAAAATTACAAAACCTGACGCAGGGACAAACACATAGATCAAGACCTGTTTCCCAAGTCCTTGTTGGAGATAGGTAGTGGCTAACAAGGTTAGATAAATCATAGGCATAACTACTGTCATGAACCGATTGAAAGTTCTTAACAATCTCAGAAAGAAAGGATTGTTTTCAATCTTACCAGCAATATGGTCATACCATTCTTGATAATTTTTCATATCGATTTCTCATATTTTTCTAGAACTTGTTGAGATGTTTTCCCCTTGGCAAGCCAATCTACTAATTTGTCCAAGCGACGTATTTCTTGCAACAAAGGATCATCAATTTCCTCAATACTAACCCCACAAATCTTTCCTGTAATCGCTATCCGTTCAGGAGCATAAGACGGCGCCTGTCGAAAAAAATCTCCATCAGTAAGATCTTTATTCAGACAAGTGAGGATGTCACTCACTTCATAACCTGTCAGCCAACTGGTCACTTGGTGAACGGATTCTGCCCTTCCCCCCTTTCGCTCGACCTTGGCAAGCAAGGCTAGATAGACCGCAACAAATTTCATATTGTATAATTTCTGACTCATACTTCTCTCTTTCTATGTATACTAGTATAAATAAGAAAAAGAAGGCCGTCAAGCCTTCTTTCGATTTATTCTTCTGCTTTGTCTTCTGTAAATTGACTGTTGTAGAGGTCAGCGTAGAAACCAGCTTGCGCCATCAGCTCATCATGATTGCCTTGCTCGATGATATTGCCATCCTTCATAACCAGAATAAGATCAGCATTTCGGATAGTAGACAAGCGGTGGGCGATGACAAAGGAAGTTCTGCCTTCCATCAAACGATCCATAGCTTTCTGGATCAATTCCTCTGTACGGGTATCAACAGAAGAAGTCGCCTCATCTAGGATTAGGAGTGGCGCATCTTTCAGCAAAGCACGAGCAATAGTTAAGAGTTGTTTTTGTCCGACAGACAAGGTCACTGTGTCGTCCAAGACTGTATCGTAACCATCTGGCAGGGTCATGATAAAGTGGTGAATCCCCACAGCCTTGCTGGCTTCAATCACGCGCTCATCACTAATCCCCTTTTGGTTATAGATGAGATTATCTCGGATAGTGCCTTCAAAGAGCCAGGTGTCTTGCAAGACCATTGAAAAGGCATCATGTACTTCCGAACGCTTCATCTCCTTGGTATCCACGCCATCGATGCGGATACTTCCCTTATCAATCTCATAGAACTTCATCAAAAGATTGACAATGGTTGTCTTCCCAGCTCCAGTCGGTCCAACAATGGCAACCTTTTGACCTGCATGAGCGGTCGCAGAAAAGTCATGAATAATGGTTCGTTCTGGTGTGTATCCAAAAGAAACTCGATCAAAGACCACTTGACCTTTCATGTCGCTCAATTGTCTTGCTTTATGGAATTCATCTTCCATTTCCTCTTCACCCAAGAATTCGAAGACACGTCCCATGGCCGCACTAGCCTGCTGAAGACTGGTAATCCCTTGAGCGATTTGTGAAAGAGGCTGAGAAAAGATACGCACGTAGGCCATAAAGGCAACGATAATCCCAATACTGATGTGTCCATTTAAAGCCAAGGCTGCACCAACGATAATCACCAAGGCATAGCTAAAGTTCCCAATAAACATCATAATCGGCATCATAATCCCTGAAATAAACTGAGACTTCCAGATACTGTCATACAGACGATGGTTTAATTTCGCAAACTCTTTTTTCGTACTCTCGATGGCATTGTAACTGGTCACCACATTATGGCCAGAGTACATTTCCTCCACATAGCCATTGACAGCTGCCAAATCTTGTTGCTGACTCTTAAAGAAGCCCTGGGATTTGCCCATAAAGACAGACACGAAAGCAAAGCCAACAAGAGTTGACACAACCGTCACCAAGGCCAAAATCCAGTTCATCCCAAACATGGTTACCAAGACTGCTAAGACCAGTAAAGTGGATGAAAGAACTGTTCCCAGACTTTGATTAAGGGACTGGGCTGCAGTGTCAACATCATTGGTTACACGAGACAAGGTATCTCCTTGAGAATGTCCATCAAAATATCCCAATGGAAGGCTATTGATTTTCTCTGCAATGGCTGATCTCAAACGCTCTGAAAAACGTTGAATGGCTGTTGTAAACAGAAAGGCCTGTAAATAATTTGATAGGAGTCCAATCACATAAATGACGGTCAAAAAACCACCAATAGCTGCAACCATCGCGACATCCACACTTGTTTCTAGACCACTTGCAATGATATTGGTCATTTCCTTGATGCGGGTTGGACCATATACAGTAATGATATTGGATAAGATTGTTGCTAGAAAGGCGATTAGAAGGGCAAACTGGAGGCCTGCAAGATAGGGTTTACTCTGTTTCCAGAGAGACATTTTCTTATTTTCCATGTTCCAATTCCTCCTTCGATAGTTGTGAATAGGCAATTTCTTGGTAAACTTCGTTATTAGCTAGAAGTTCCTTGTGGGTGCCTTGTCCCACGACTTTTCCTTGATCCAAGACCAAAATCAAATCAGCATCCATAATCGTTGAAATACGCTGTGCGACGATAAGCTTGGTCATAGACTTGGTTTTCTCTGCTAGCTCTTGGCGTAGGACACTGTCTGTCTTGTAGTCCAAGGCTGAGAAGGAGTCATCAAAGATGAGGATTTCTGGCTTCCGAGCTAAGGCACGCGCAATTGCTAGACGCTGTCTTTGACCACCTGAGAAGTTGGTTCCTCCTTGGGCCACTTCTGACGCTAAGCCCGTTTCCTTGTCTTCGATAAAGTTCTTAGACTGAGCCAACTCCAAAGCCTGCCACATAGCCTGCTCACTAAGTGGTGTTTCTTGACTCCGTCCAAAGTCTAGATTGCCCTTGACATCACCTGAAAAGAGAACCGCTTTCTGAGGAATATAACCAACCTTGTTGCGCAAATCTTCTAAGGCATAGTCTTGAACATTGACACCGTCCACCAGAATCTCTCCTTCTGACACATCGTAGAAACGTGGAATCAGATTGACCAGAGTTGATTTACCTGAACCCGTTGACCCAATAAAGGCCACTGTTTGACCAGCGTCTGCTCTAAAGCTAACATGCTCGATAACTGCCTCCGAATTTGCCGCATAGCGGAAGGTCACATCCTTAAATTCGACCTGACCTTTGAGCTTTTCATCAGCCATCCGCACTTGAGCAGGATTTTGGATAGAAGAATGCAAATCTAGAACCTGATTAATCCGCTTAGCAGAGACCATGGTTCGGGGAAGAACGATGAAGAGCGCCCCCATGAGAAGGAAGCCCATGACAACCTGCATGGCATAAGACATGAAAACAACCATGTCACTAAAGAGAGGCAGACGCGCTGTCGCAGCAGCATCGTTGATTACATAGGCCCCAATCCAGTAAATCGCCACACTCAAACCACTTGAAATCCCCATCATGATGGGATTTAAAATGGCCATAAGACGGTTGACAAACAAATTCAAGCGTGTCAATTCATCATTTGCTGCTGCAAATTTTTCATTTTGGTACTTTTCAGCATTGTAGGCACGAACGACGCGAATACCTGTTAAACTTTCACGAGTGATACTGTTCAGTTTATCTGTCAGACTTTGAATCAAGGACTGTTTTGGAAAGGCTAGCGTCATCAAAACTGTCGTCATTAAAACGTTGACAATCACTGCCACAAGTACGGCCCAGAGCCAGTATTCTGAATGACCTAAAATCTTCCCGATAGCCCAAATAGCCATAATTGGACCACGCGTAACCACTTGCAAGCCCATAGTAATCAACATCTGAACCTGAGTAATATCATTGGTGGTACGAGTTAAAAGACTGGGAATAGAGAATTTCTTAATCTCTGTCTGCGAGTAATCCAAAACTCGGTTAAAATATCACTTCTCAGCCTACTAGTATAAGAAGCCGCCACTCGGGATGCAAAAAATCCAACTGCAACTACGGACAAGAAGGCAAGAAAGGACATTCCCACCATCATACTCGCCGGCTGCCACAACTCATCTAAATTAGTTCCTTGACTACCTAGCAAATCCGTAATTTTCGAGATATAGGTCGGCACTTCCAACTCCAGATAGACCGAAAAGCAAGTAAAGAGAATGGCTAGTAAAATCATCCCCCATTCTTTTCTACTAATTCGTTTGGCTAATTTCTTCATTCTCTCCTCCTATTCCCTTGATATTTGCCTGTAGTTGACCGAGAACTTTCTCAAAAATCAGTAATTCATCTTCATCAATGTCTTCCATCAACTGCTTGTCTATTCGTTCAAAAAAAGCCTTAACCTCTTGCATCTGAGAACGTGCTTTGTTCGTCAGACGAACAAATTTAGCCCGCTTATCGCTGGGATTCTCCTCCAATTCCACCAAACCATTTTGCACCATACGCTTGACCAAATTACTAGCAACAGACTTGGTAATATTGAGTTCCTGCTCGATATCTTTAATCAAGACCAAGTCTTGGTTTTTCTCGCGATTATCCAAAAAACGTACAACCTGACCTTGAGGCCCACCCATAAATTCAATACCACAACGTTTGGCTTCCTTTTGCACCATGAGGTGAATCTGATGACCAAAACGCTTAAAGACTAACATCGGTTTGTCCATAATCTCCTCCTTCTAAATAAAAATAGTTCTCTGGAGAACAATTAAGTTTCCATGAGAACTATTTTATCATTTTCAGAAAAGATGTCAAGAAAAAGTTTCCTAGAGAACTATTTTTTTGATTTAAAAAATCCCAAGTGATTTTTTCACTTAGGATCATGTTTGCTAGGTTAATTTAGAACCCGTCTACGTTTGTGTAGATTTTTTGTACGTCTTCGTCGTCTTCAAGAACGCTGTAAAGTTTTTCAAAGGTTTCAAGGTCATCGCCTGACAATTCCACTTCTGACTGAGGAATCATTTCCAATTCAGTCACTTGGAATTCTTCGATACCTGACTCACGAAGGGCAACGATAGCCTTGTGAAGGTCAGTTGGAGCTGTGTAAACTGTGATTGTACCTTCTTGTGCTTCTACATCATCCACATCCACATCTGCTTCAAGCAATTGCTCAAAGACTGCATCGGCATCTTCACCTGCAAATACGATAACTCCCTTGTTGTCAAAGAGGTATGAAACCGAACCTGAAGCGCCCATGTTTCCTCCGTTTTTACCAAAAGCTGCACGGACATTAGCCGCTGTACGGTTGACATTTGAAGTCAAAGTATCCACGATCAACATAGAACCATTTGGTCCAAAACCTTCGTAACGTCCTTCTGTAAAGGTTTCGTCTGTGTTTCCTTTTGCTTTATCAATCGCTTTATCAATAACGTGTTTTGGCACTTGGGCTTGTTTAGCACGGTCGATAACGAATTTCAAAGCTGAGTTTGATTCTGGATCTGGATCACCTTTTTTAGCTGCTACATAGATTTCTACACCAAATTTTGCATATACTTTAGAGTTAGCTCCATCTTTAGCCGTTTTCTTGGCTACGATATTGGCCCATTTACGTCCCATTAAGAATCTCCTTTTTTCACATTTTAATCTTTCTTATTATAACACAAGTTTTTTCGATTTTCACTAGAGGAAATGGATTTTATTAGCAAATACAGCTAGGATTGCACTTTGGTTACCAAGATTGCCTTTCTATCCTTATCAACATTCAAAAAACAAACTAGACCATATCTGCAAATAGAAAGTTTCAGCCAAGTTTGACAAAGTCCGCTCAAGCTACTGTTTTGAGGTTGTAGATATAAGCGACAAAAACCATTATACTGCACCTTTTGTTGACAGTCTACTCCAGACGTATCATAGTTCAAGTAAATACTTTGAAATTCAACAGTTCTTATAGGTGCTATTGTATTCTAAGAAATCAATAGAAGAGTTTCTAAACAAAACCATAATTTATATGTTCCTGAAACAGAAATTTATGTTCTTTTTGATTTTACATAATACTGAAGTTAGACTAGTACAACGGCACTTCTAAAACAAGCAAAAGGTAGCTAATTCCCTGTATAGCAAGGAGTTTCACTACCCTTTTTACTTTTTCTTACAGCCACTGTTTGATAGACTCATTTTAAAATCACGAGCCTAATCATTTTCTACCTTATCTTCTACCTGAGGATAAAGAGTCGTTCCCCAAATAGAAATCGTCCGCTTACGCACTAGCGGCAAATCAGTTTTTTCATAAACCGTACGCCACCATTCCCAGGCAAGTCCTGTACACTCCCTAATTTTGATAGAGAGATTGCGAACATTCCCTTTTAAAGGAATACTAGTGGTAAAATGAGCCGTCAAATCCTGGCCATTTCTGTCCCAAGCCTTAGGAGTCAAAACTTCTTTACCTTGATAATCATAGGATAATTCATCCCAAGTAATGTAATATTGGGCAACATAGGCACCACTATGATCCAGCAGTAAATCTCCGTTTCTGTAAGCTGTCACCTTAGTCTCAACATAGTCTGTACTGTTTTGAAAGGTCGCAACTACATTGTCCCGTAAAAAAGAAGTTGTATAGGAAATCGGCAAGCCTGGATGATCTGCTGTAAAGCGACTGCCTTCTTGAATCAAGTCCTCTACCATATCCACCTTGCCTGTTACAACTCGGGCACCCGAACTTGGGTCGCCTCCTAAAATAACTGCCTTCACTTCTGTATTGTCCAAAATCTGCTTCCACTCTGTCTGAGGAGCTACCTTGACTCCTTTTATCAAAGCTTCAAAAGCAGCCTCGACTTCATCACTCTTACTCGTAGTTTCCAACTTGAGATAGACCTGACGCCCGTAAGCAACACTCGAAATATAGACCAAAGGACGCTCTGCAGAAATTCCTCTCTGCCTCAAATCCTCTACCGTTACAGTATCTTGAAATACATCTCCTGGATTTTTAACAGCATCTACGCTGACTGTATAATAAATCTGCTTAAAATTGACAATCTGAATCTGCTTTTCGCCCGAATGGACAGAGTTAAAATCAATATCAAGAGAATTCCCTGTCTTTTCAAAGTCAGAACCAAACTTGACCTTGAGTTGTTCCATGCTGTGAGCCGTGATTTTTTCATACTGCATTCTAGCTGGGACATTATTGACCTGACCATAATCTTGATGCCACTTGGCCAACAAATCGTTTACCGCTCCGCGAACACTTGAATTGCTGGGATCTTCTACTTGGAGAAAGCTATCACTACTTGCCAAACCAGGCAAATCAATACTATAAGTCATTGGGGCACGATCGACCGCAAGAAGAGTGGGATTATTCTCTAACAAGGTCTCATCCACTACGAGAAGCGCTCCAGGATAGAGGCGACTGTCGTTGGTAGCTGTTACAGAAATATCACTTGTATTTGTCGACAGGCTCCGCTTCTTTCTTTCGATAACAACAAACTCATCGGGTAGCTGATTCCCCTCTTTAATGAAACGATTTTCAATACTCTCTCCCTGATGGGTCAAGAGTTTCTTTTTATCATAATCCATAGCTAGTATAAAGTCATTTACTGCTTTATTTGTCATCTTCTACCTCCTAATAAGTTCCTGGATTGAGTTGCATAAACTCAGACTTGTTCAGCGAAATCAGCCGTGGTTGGACTAAGTGCTCCAAAATTTCCTCGTATAATTCTTCTGAGACATTGCGTCGCCGTCTGGCTAGATAAGAAGTCGGAATGACCGTATTATCCAACATAAATACCTTATCTAAGTCAATCAAGGTTGGTCTTGTAAAAGGATTACGAGCTAGATCCGGCTCTTCTATCATAAAGTTCTTGACCAAACGTCTGGTCAAGAGAGCTGGTTTGAAGGTCTGATTTTTAACCAACTCTTTGTTTTTAGTCGTGCTGTTGTCAATACAGATATACATATGATTCTTCACAGCCAAATCGCTACTAATACTTGGAAAAGGCAAATAAAGAGCTACAACATCTCCTCTCTTAATCAAGCAAGAGCACCCCCTTTTCTCCTAATGTAACATAGACAGGATTGACCAAGTCTTCTGATTGGCTCAGAATTTCCAAAGTTTGAGTTTGGCGCCCTGTCAATTTAGTAGCATCTTGTCTCTTCAATACAAAATGCTTGTCGCCAATTACCTTGACACTATAATCCTTCTCCAAAGCTGACTGGTAAATCCACATCAGATCTTGTCTGTCCTGAGAACTCAAGAGAGAAGGATGTTCAAGTCTCCCGACAGCCTGATAAAAATCAAAAACAGGAGCTAACTCTTGCCAATCTGACTGGCTAGTTGTCAAGGCTAGAAAAAGGGCTTTGCGAGCTGATACTTCTTGGTTAGCCTTGAGAGTCCCTTTTCCCTCCAAGTTTTTTAGAAAGTGGGAAACTCCAGAAAGCAAATCTTTCTCTAACTGTGAGAAATAAAAACCTTGCCTTCCCAGACATAAGTCTCTCAAGTCGCTTTCTCTAGCAAATAAGAGTTCAAACAGTTGATAGTAAAAGAAAAATATCTGGCACTGAGTCGCGCTCATCTTTTCCTTATCGGCTTCTTTTTTTAACCAGAGCAAGGGCAATAGGTAGCTGGATTGATACATTTCCTCCACCTCCTACTCTTTTTTCTCTGGAGCATCTGCACTAGCTGCCACTTCTTTTGACTGGATACTTTCCCACTGGTTGATTTCCTCTGAGATAATACCTTCGCATGTCTTGACAAATAGAGCAAAAGCCTTGGTTTTTCCTGCATATTTCTCCGTTTGACATTGATAGAGGAATTTTTCTCTCTCCAGGAGTTGCGCAGTCTTTTGGTAAGAAATCCAGTGTTCCTTGGCATTATACAAATTGAGGATCCCCTCACACAGCAAACCGAGACTGGACAAGGCAACCGAAATCAAACGGTAGCGATCACCTGGCATAGGAATAGCACAAAAAACAGCTATGAGGAAACCTGCCACGATTTCTGTTATTTTTAATACCTTATAGCGTCTACGATGTTGAACGCTTTTCTTTAAAAAATGAGCTATCTGTACGTCTAATCGCTCTGTCAGGTACATTTCTTCTGGCGTCATATTCGTAATCCCTTTCATTTACTTTGATAATCATAGTATAACATATTTGAATATCAAAGTATAGTAAAAACTGGAAAGCTATATCTTATTATAAAATCCAAATATGAAATGTTTATGAAATAAGGGAAAAATATCACAAAGAGGATAGCACAAAAAGTTTCAAAATGATAAAAGCGCATAATACCTTGCCTTAAAAAGCTTGATATTATGCGTTTTATCAGAGAAAAATTTTCTGAATGTTCACCTCAAATTGAGTTTTTCCAACATTCTTTCAATCACTATTCTAGCTAGTTTCCGACTCATCTAAGCATTGCTTATCTTAACTGAGCAAGAATAGCTTTGAGTTTCTCAATCAACTCATCTTCTGTGTGGTCAGACTCTTTCTCATTGGCTAGGAAGGCAACCGCTTGAGTGAGTGCTTCTCGTGCTTGGTCGAGAACTTTGGCATCTACATTTGTAAGGTCGCTTTCTTGCAGAACCTTAGTCAATTCCTTGGTCAATTTCTTAAGCTCTGACTCTTTCTTACGACGAGCGATGAGGAAGAGAAGGAGACCAAGAAGGGCGAGCAGGCTGCCAATCATCGTACCATATGGAAGATGACCTTGCTCTTTGCTTGTTTCTTTCGTTTCTTCTTCATCCTTAGTCGCTTGCTTGCCTTTCAAGGATTCGAGTGCTTCTTTGACCTTAGCAGTAACCTCTCTCAAGCCTGCCTCTGTCAAGTCAGCATTTCTAAGGGCTGCTTGACCCTCTCCGAGAATGACCTTCGCAGCGTCGATGACAGATTGATCAATACCATCCAAGTCTTTCAAACGAGTTTCCAAGTCTTGAATCAAATCTCTTAAGACGGATTTATCAACCTGTTTCTCTTGACTCGATTGAGTGCCTCCAGCAAAGGATACACTTCTTCGGCTACGAGCTGGCGCCGTCACAGAACTTCCAGATAGCCCTTGTGGAGACTCTGGTGCTGTCGCATTTCCTGTTTCCCTATCTTGAGCAGATGGAGCAGTAGCTTGATCCGTCGAATCTCCTGAATGAGCTGGAATACTTGGAGTAGTAGGCTGATCTTGGTTATTTGCATCGCCTTGACCGCCATCATCAGATGGAGCTGGTCTATCTCCTTGGCTAGCCGTATCCCCTCTACTATCTGAACCTGCTTGGTTAGCACCATTACCTGGTGTGGATGAGTTTCCTTGGTTAATACGAGTAGAAAGATCTTCAAGAATTTTATCGAGGGCGCTTAAGCCATCGTTCTTAGCTTGGTCTACCGTAGACTGATCACCTGCATTGTTAATCTTAGTCTTCGCTTGATCCGCCGCAGTCTTAACCGCTTCTTTCGCTTCGGTCTTCTCTGCATCAGACAAGCTCTGGTTCGTCGTGATGGCTTGGTCTTTCGCTTTCTTCGCTTCATCAACGGCTTTGAGGGCGTTCTCTTTCCCTACTGGGTTAACATTCTGAATGCCTTGGAGACCTTCTGACTTAGCTTGGTCTACCGTAGACTGATCACCTGCATTGTTAATCTTAGTCTTCGCTTGATCCGCCGCAGTCTTAACCGCTTCTTTCGCTTCGGTCTTCTCTGCATCAGACAAGCTCTGGTTCGTCGTGATGGCTTGGTCTTTCGCTTTCTTCGCTTCATCAACGGCTTTGAGGGCGTTCTCTTTCCCTACTGGGTTAACATTCTGAATGCCTTGGAGACATTCTGACTTAGCTTGGTCTACCGTAGACTGATCACCTGCATTGTTAATCTTAGTCTTCGCTTGATCCGCCGCAGTCTTAACCGCTTCTTTCGCTTCGGTCTTCTCTGCATCAGACAAGCTCTGGTTCGTCGTGATGGCTTGGTCTTTCGCTTTCTTCGCTTCATCAACGGCTTTGAGGGCGTTCTCTTTCCCTACTGGGTTAACATTCTGAATACCTTGGAGACCTTCTGACTTAGCTTGGTCTACCGTAGACTGATCACCTGCATTGTTAATCTTAGTCTTCGCTTGATCCGCCGCAGTCTTAACCGCTTCTTTCGCTTCGGTCTTCTCTGCATCAGACAAGCTCTGGTTCGTCGTGATGGCTTGGTCTTTCGCTTTCTTCGCTTCATCAACGGCTTTGAGGGCGTTCTCTTTCCCTACTGGGTTAACATTCTGAATGTCACTCAAGCCTTGTTGTAGGGAATTCTCGACTTCACCGATATTCTGAGCTTGATTGATTCCACTTGTAGCTCGCCTTGCATAAATATCAACTTTACTAGTGGCACCTCTTTGCTCCACTTCGGACAAGTTCCTATTACCAGTAATGCTATTATTTTTGTCTCTACGCGCTTGCTCTATCTGTTTAAGAGCATCCTCTTTGAACTCCGTAGTGGTTCTACTATGCCACTGATTGACAAGGAAAACTTCGTGACCATCTTGCCCACGAAATCCAGCTGCATAATCTAGTTTACCAAGATCATTATTTCCCTCAGTTTCAAAGGTTAGCATATAAGAACGGTCTGAGTTAGGAAGTTGGAAGTAATACAACGATGCAGCAGCATCTCTTTTAATATTTTCTAGCTTTTCATTGGATATAGCTTGAGCCTCCCGACTTTCAGCTTGTCTTTCATAAGGATTAGCATTATAACGGCGCCCTCTAGCTAAATCTTCTAAATTCCGACGCGGAAAAACCGTAGGTCCAAATTTCTTAGGTAAACCACTATTTGAGATCGTTCCTTTCGTTACATCTCCGAGCCCTATATTTGCTCTCTTTAATTTTTCTACCAAATCTCGACCATCTTGAGGCGGAGCATATCCTCCCCCGCCACGGTCATAATAACTGATTCCTACAGTATTCGTTTTAACAGTTTGCCCGCTTGGGACAGTGAACCACACTTCTGTGTGACCTGGAAGCGTCCTATGATTATCTTTATTGATTTGAATTGTCCATCTAAAACCGTTATTAGTGGGTTTTACTGTGACGTTTAGATACTTATATCCACCTTTAACAAATGCAGTAGAATTATCCCTCGGACGTCTGTCTGAGAAGAATACATAGGTGTATTTATCGTAAGGAGAATGACCCTTTATGTCCGTCCTCTCAAAGTAACTTTCTCTAGCTGTTAGAAAGTCCTGAGAGTAGTTTTCGCTAGCTCTTGCCACCCTTGCAGACCTTCCACTATAGTTAGCACTACGAAAGTCAGAGTAGCCACCATCACGTGGTTGCGGGGTTACTCCTCCAGCTGTAGTTTCCTCACCATATTTTTCTTCCAGCACTCCTTCGATCAGGTCCCGGGATTTTTTCAGGTCGACTAGGGCAGCCGCAAAATCTTCTTGGCTGATGGTATCACCTTTAGAAAAGGCTTCATTAAACTTATCAGCTGCTGCTTTTGCTGCTTGGATTTTACTTTCTTCAGCCCCCTCTTTTCGAAGTTGTTTATAGATAAATTCCAACTCATCTTTTAGTTTATAGGCTCCATCACCCTGATTGCTATAGGTTGGAAGTTCTTGTCGACTAGGCTTTTCACTAGATTCAGTTTTTTCTGAGTTACCTACAGTTTCTGGATTCGCCTGATCTACAGCTGGTGTGGCTTGGCTCAAACCACCTCTTTTACGACGTTTTCCACCAGTTGCTTGCTCAGTTGCAGTTCTGTTTGGTTCGACAAGCTTATTATTTGTCGAACTTGCTTCACCCAAGTCTGTCAATTTTGGTAGCGATGGCTTCAAGGCTTGATTGACACGACGAATTAGGTCTTCCATCAGTCTTACTTGCTCATCAACCTGCGCTTGCGTCGCTTTTGGATCGTCCAAAACTGCCTTAGCTGCTGCTAGACGCGATTCCACTTCATCGTGGAGCGCTTTCATGGAGCTAAGAGTTAGTTTTTCCAACAAAGCTTGCAGATTGCCTTGGAGTGATTTAGCTTCTGTCGTTTTAGTGACAGATGTGGGCTGGTCTTGCTCTTTTACTGCTCCTCCTTGAGAAGTTTCTTGAGCAGCTGGTTTCGTCTCTGGTTTGGTAGGAGCAAGGCCAGCTGTTTCCTGCCCCTTACTAGCGTCCTCGATTTTAGTCTCTGGAGAGTTTGACTCCCCTGTAGACTTGAGCTCAGCCGACGGTTCAGTCTGAGAGACCTTCTCTGGCTCTTCCCCATCTGACTCCTGTGGTTCCCCATCTGAATTTCCAGCAGATCCAGCAACTACATCACTGGCTGTTGCCGAAGATACTGCAGGTGCCTGCGCTTGCACCCCATTTGCGAAAAACATCAATGCCGCAACCGCAACACTAGCAGCCCCAAAATGGTATTTACGAATGGAATAACGGAAAATTTTCTCTCCATTGCCATCATTCTTTTTCTTGAACATAAGTGAATCCTTTCCTCATCTGAGAGCTTCCCCGAGCTTAGAAAGCGCGCAAAAAGCCGACAGTCGATAATATATCAATCATATAGTAACACTTCTGACATACAAGTCAACCTCCTCGCTGACAAGATAGAGTCAGGAAAGGCAAGAAAAAAGCGACAATATATATATATATATATATATATGCACAGACATATAAAACCTTTTAATACAGCCTATTTTTTAACAAATAGCGAAACAGTTATGCTACATTTATATATGTACAACACCTTTTTGTGCCAATATTACAATATTGTTACATTTTAATTACACAATCGTTTCAAGAAATATGATGGAAACCTGAGTATTTTATAGTAATTCCCTTCCTATCAATTAGGTCAACAGTCGAGTGTTACACCCTATCCTCATCAAAGGACTATGATCAGCATTTCCTAGCCACTAGGACGCTCCAAACCACCTATTTAAGTCCATCATCATAGCTTGGTCAGTAAAATACAGACTGCAAGGCGACGCTGATGTGGTTTGAAGAGATTTTCATTGAGTATAATTTTAACTTCTTATTTTTCATTCCTATTCCTTAAATAAAAAGCTCACTAAAAAAGTGAGCAACATTTCCAATGAGATACTTCTGTTGACGAGCGCGTCTCTCCGCCCCCTCATTGCCTTGCGAAGAGGCTTGGCGAATCGAAAGGAGGTGTTTTTTCCTGTTTTCAATTCTACTTATTTTTGCACATTTTTTTAATTTTATCAAACAAAAAAACGCAAGCCGAAGCCTGCGAAAAGTTTTTTTATAACCATTTAATTTCTTTCACATCTGTTTTACGAACTTTAGCATATTTCTTAGCGCTTGTAAAATGTAGAGTAACCGGTTTAAACACTCCACTTTTATCTCTTCGTAAACCTAAAATTGCGGATCTTTTGTTTCTATCTTCAAAAAATATGACGTCCAACTTCATAGTGTTTTTAGATAAATCTTTGGCTAGGATACAACAACTTGTTATCTTAGAATAGAAGATATCACCGATAAAACTATACAAAGATATCCTTTCTATAACATCGTTGTACATGGGATTATTTTTATATTCTTCCAAAATAAAAACACCAGCTTGAATAGCAGGTATTGTTTGACTAGCATAATCTCGTGTGATTTTGTGCAAGCCAAATAAGTGATGTAAATCAGTCAAGCAAAAATCTACTTCGAAAGTCTCTAAATGCTTATAATTCGTTGATACTTGACATGTTTTTCCATCGAATTTCTCTTGATAATCTAAAATACAATCAAGTAATTTCAACGACAAACTCCATATTTTCTCAAAATAAAAAAAGCACGGGGCAGTTCTCACTACTGCCCAAAGTGGATGATTAGAGTCGGCTTCTCTAACTCCCTATGTTGTGCTTATTAGGCTTATCGCAAGGGAACAGTTTTTAGCTCTGCCAAGCCACATAGCGTGCTTACTACTATGTGTCCATGTCTCCATGGATTGCCGAGCGGTTTAACGACGTTTTGGGAGTCGGGATAACGAGAAAAGTGATACTTTTACGTTTTTTCCAACTTAATTATGACATCTTTCTTTAAAAAAGTCAATATTTATCGCTTTCTTTAACGAAAAAAATCCCACAAGAACGAATCCTGTGGGGAGATACACATTTTAGAAAAGCTTTCCTTTATTCTATCATTTTTATTACATTTTATCATTCAGTATGATAAAATACAAGTTTTTTGATAAAATAACCAAAAACTACTCGCGGGACTTTGACAGTTGTG
>NZ_VMKV01000061.1:0-25037 GCF_013276335.1 Streptococcus sp. 2100
GCTGCCTCGACATGGCTGTTCCCCTCTTTGATGTAATCTAATGCTCTCTGTTTAAAATCTGTACTATATGCCATAGCTTTATTATAACATGCTTGTTTGAAACTAAGCAACTATATCACCAGTTTTAGATGGCTTTAACAGTGAAATTATCTCCTATTTGCCGAACTTAGTACAAATGAAAGCTATGCTAGAACAAGCCTTTACAGAGAACCATTACGAAAATACAATTCTCCATAGTGACCAAGGATGGCAATACCAACACGATTTCTATCGTCATTTTTTAAAGAATAAGGGAATCTAACCATCTATGTCACGTAAGGGTAACAGCCCAGACAATGGTATGATGGAGTCCTTCTTTGGGATTCTGAAATCGGAAATGTTTTACGGTTATGAGAAGTCGTTTCAATCGCTTAATCAATTGGAACAAGCTATTGTAGACTATATTGATTACTGCAACAATAAACGAATTAAGGTAAAACTAAAAGGACTTAGCCCTGTGCAATACAGAACTAAATCCTTTGCTTAAATTAATTGTCTAACTTTTTGGGGTCAGTACATCAGTACATACACATAAAGGCGTTTTTGTTTGGGAATTACGTGATCTTGATGATATAATATAGTGAAATAAAATAAAAATAGGACAAATCAATCAGGACAATCAAATCAATTTCTAGTAATATTTTAGAAATCCAGATGTACTATTCTAGTTTCAATCTACTATATTTTGGCCCCCTCAATTTAAGGAAGGGAGGTGTTACATATGCTAGAAACTTTACTCACAGTGTTTCTAGCTCTGTTACTTATTAACGTGTTATCTGAGCTTTTCAAGTTATGGCTTAAGAAACGTAAGAAGTAATGGTTAACCCTTTAAGAGGGTAGCAAAAAAAACCATCGGTGGCACGGTGGGGCTTTTTAGTTACATATGCTGTAACTTTACTCACATTGTAAGTTCATTCTAACACAACCCCTCCGATATTTCAAGCTTTTGTTTTGATATGTCCTCAGAGGTCATTTCGCAATCTTATAACACTGAAGCCTGTGGTTTGAGTCCGCTTTACTGAAATTAGCCCACGCTCTACTAGCCTCCATTCTACAGCAAAGAAATCAACTCTTTTCTAGGGGATTTCCGCCCTCATTTTGCTCTTTTGTGCTAAAATAGATTTATAAATTGAAAATAAGGAATGTTTATGAAATCAGGTAATGGTTTTTGCAAAGGCTGTCTCTATTTTTGGGGCTTCTTGTTCTTACTGGGCCTTTTGGTTCAATATGCTCTCCCACTTGCGGCTTGTGTCCTGCTAGGCTATGGTGGTTATCGTCTCTATAAACGTTGGCGCTATCCTCTTTTGCAGGATCGTTCTCTCGACGATTGGATTGAGCTTTTAAAAGCTCGTATTCGTCAGGCGGACAAGGATATTCAGCAATTGGAGGGAACTTTAGTAGAAAAAGGTTCAGATTCCTATAAGAGTCTGGCCAATCAAGTATTGATCGAACTGAGGGAAATCCATCAGGAGGCGGATTGTCTCAAGTCCTATATCGATGCTGATATCTACAACCGTATTGACAAAAAGGTTCGTACAGTAAGGGCAAACATCGATGTTCAGCTAGAACGTTTGGATAGAGAAAGTCAGGTAGAACTTGAAAATGCGGAGCCAGAGGAACTAGCTCCAGAATTGTCTCAGACCTTGGATAATATTGCCGTTGACCATCAGGCTATTTTAGACAAGATTGCCACCTCTGCCGAGGGGGATAAGGAAGAATTGACGGCCATTCATAGTTTGAAGATGGAGAAATTCAAAACGATTTTAGAAGGCTATTTAAAGATTAAGGCCAATCCTAAAAACTATAATCGAGCAGAAGAACGTTTACAGCAAGCTAAATCAGCTATCGAACAATTTGACCTTGAGCTGGACCAGGTGTTGAGAGAACTCAATGAAACAGATATGCGTGATTTTGATATTAGTTTGCGTATCCTAGAAAAAGATCGTAAAGAATAGGTTAGAAACAAAGGAGTAACCATGACAGAATTTAATTTTGATATTGACCAGATTGCCAATAATACGGTAGCTAAGGTGGATAAGACAACCCAAATCATCGAGACCAATACTGGCTCGGACAAGACCTTGACCTTCCTTGAGAAGCTGAGCCCTGAGCAACAAGAAGGGATTAAGGCGCACGTGCCCCAGTTGGTAGACCAGTTTGTCACCAATCAAAATGCTCTTTTGGATTTTGGCCAATCTGCTGTAGAAGGTGTGAACAATACGGTCAACCGTATCTTGTCAGAACAAAAGAAACTGCAGATTCCCCAAGTGGATGATCTTCTCAAGAATACCAACCGTGAGTTGCAAGGCTTTGTAGTCAAATACAAGAACGCTGAAATTGCTGAGTTAGAAGAAAAGCCAAACTTTTTGCAACGATTGTTTAACAAGAGCAAGAATACCCTACAGGAATTTTACTTTGACTCAAAAACAGTAGAGCAAAAGCTCGATGGCATGGCTGCCGCAGTGGTCAAGCAAGAAGATGTGCTAGCTCGAAATATCGTCTCTGCTGAGATGTTGATTGAGGACAATACCAAATCCATTGAAAATCTAGTGGGAGTGATTTCCTTTATCGAAGCCAGCCAGACAGAAGCTGGCAAGCGCGCTGCAGAACTGAAAGCTCAAGCTGACCAACTCGATACAAGTACGGTAGAATACCAAACCAAGTCACAAGAATTGGCCCGCATGGCTGAAGTGGTCAATACCCTTGAACAACAACATACTGAGTATGTCAGCCGTCTCTATGTTGCCTGGGCAACAACACCTCAGATGCGAAATCTTGTGAAGGTGTCATCTGATATGCGCCAAAAATTGGGAATGCTTCGTCGTAATACGATTCCGACAATGAAACTTTCCATTGCCCAACTGGGTATTTTGCAACAATCCATGAAATCAGGTGTCGTGGCAGATGCCATTGTCAATGCCAATAATGCTGCCCTTCAGATGCTAGCTGAGACCAGCAAGGAAGTGATTCCGCAGATGGAAAGAATTGCCCAAAGCCCGACAGTCGCTGTTGAGTCTGTTACCAAATTGGCTGAAAGTCTGGTCGCTCAAAACCAAGGTATCGTCGCAGCTATTGAATTGGGACGCCAGAAACGTGCCCAACTAGAAACAACCATCGTCAAGTCCGCAGAAATGATCAACGATTCTGTCAAACTACGCGATGAGAAAATCGTCCAAGCCCTTCTCGACCAAGGCAAGGCTGCTCAGAAAGAAGTACAAGAATAATACACAAGGATGCTGGGAAAAACTCAATTTCAGGAGAAAATGAAGTAAATCTTTCTACAATAAAACACATAATATCAAGGTTGTATAATTCTTGATATTATGCGTTTTTTTGATTTCAAAGACTTTTTCTCCAGACTCTTGTGATTCTATATTTACCTTTTCTATTCTTTTTGCTTTTATGATAAGGCAGGTTATTTGAATTTTTTTTTAATTCATTAAGTACCGCTCTATTAGATTTTTTATCATCTTTTAATTCGAATTCTTTAGATTTATAAATCAAATAGTCTGAAAAATCTGGAAATAAGGCATTTGTTTCATAATTGTATTCTTTTAACTTTCGTAAAAGTTCTCTTTGAATTAATTCATAGTAGTCGCCAGAAATTCTTTCCTCTTGATTATTTTTATCAGAACCTGATTTGACAGACTTTCCTTCTAAAAATTTAATTACTCCGTCTAAATTTTTAGAAGATAGATCATCTTCTGGCTTAGTATGATTAGAGCTTTGCTGATTTTTTAAAGACTTAATAGAGGCCTCTATATTAAATTTGATATTTAGAATAATTCTATCGATAGGTTTATAATTTTCTAATTCTATTTCATTTTTTTTAAAATTTATAAATTTAATAAGTTTATCAAAATTTATAAAAGCACCTTTTTGTGCCCGTATTCTCTTATTTGTAATTTTCTTATGAACTAAAGAAATTATTCCATTCTCACTATCATTGCTGGAGTCAATTTTATAGAACTCTAACTGAGGATTTTTTATTTTCCCAAAACCTAACATAAACAACATGGCTATGAATGGATTTTCGGAAATATCTAGTAGACTTGTTGGCAAACCATAATGTTGTAAGATAGCTAATTCATCAGCTCGGATATCTAACATTTCTTGATTTAAAGGGACATATTTAACTTCATCAGGAAATTCTCTAGAGATATTTAGATAAAGAGATTCAAAAGTGTTACAGTATTTATTTCCTTCACTATTTTGTAAATTTCTAAATATCCCTGGTACTGTTTCCCAATCCTCTCTTTGTCCCCTATAGTAATTATAGCCTTGTCTTTGAAACGATGTAATCATTTCTTTTATTAAGTAAAATAAACTCCATGAATTTTTTTCATCTTTATATCCTAATCCCGTACCTGCACTTAATAAATATTTATTGATATCATCGATTTCATCTTGCAATTTAGAGTTTTTATTTGTTGATGAGAGTTCTAGATTTTGAATTTTGTAAATTGGTGTTAAATCTTCCTGAGGTTGGTTTATTCCAATTATATTTATTACTATTTTAAAATCATTAAAGATTTTTGAATTCAGTTGATTTTTTATTTCTTCAGGGGATGAATAATAGGTCCCTAAATTTTCATAGAATTTATCCCTAAGTAACATAAAATTCTCCTTAAATGGACAATACACCCAAATTAATAAGTCTATATTTCATAGCCGGATTGGACACATTTAATTTTTCAGCAAGATAAGTAATAATAATTTCATCATTTAAAGTATCTAATTCCTCCCAGGTCATAGAATAATCTATTGCCATTCTATCGATTGCTTTTATGATTAACTTTTGCGGCATTAGTAGTTCTGCTGCAAACTGGTTAGCAGCTCTTTCTTTAGCATTCGCTACTGGTGTTTGTTCACGTTCAGAAATTCCTTCATGTTTTAACACAAAATGGCCTAATTCATGAGACTTAGTAAATCGTTGACGCTGTAGCGGTTCCAAAATATTAACATACATTTTTTTAGTGTCAGCATCATATTTTCCAGAATGCGAATCGAAGTATGTTTCTATAACCTCAATTCCTAATTCAGCAATAATTTTATCAATATCTATACTATATTCATCTGATTGAAGTTCAATGTCTGATATTACTTCTTTTTTATTGTCAAAATAAGACATAAAATCTGTTGAGTATAGTTCGCTATATTTATAGACTTTACACATTATAAATTCTCCTATTTATATTTTTTATTTTTATTAAAAAATTATGAATTATTCTAAGTTATCATGATACAAAAATAGTTTATATTACTATTCTAAACTAAAAAGATCTTTTAGTCTATAGATAGATTGAAAATTTAAGAAAGAAACTACCTTTACTCTGAAATAAGAGATAAAACCATGGGAAACCTTTTCACTACTAGTCTTTTATGATACAATAGAAGGAAGTAAAGGCGTTGTTTTTCGATCTTATCAACGCCTTGGATGAATGAAAAGGAAGAGTCCCTATGGTTTTCAGATTTAAGCAAATAACTAGCTTGTATATATATATATAAACTCGCGTTTTCATACCCATTTTCAAAACCTACCAATGTTTTTGGTAGGCTTTTTGCGTTGTAGAAATGGGGTATGAACATGGCTTACACGTTATCAAAAGAATTAGAACAAGAACTCATCGTTTCAGCACCTGAGTTGCAGCCTAGTTATACTGCCATCGTAGAATACCTAGAAGCTATCAACCAGAAAGAAGCATCTGGAAGCAATTCTCAGGAACTCCAGAACCAGCTTGCTATTCAGCTGAGACGTTTAGAAGATTTGGTGCAGGGTTATATCCAAATAAAGAAGAACCCACATCACTACCTAGATGCAGATAAAGAATTGACGGAAGGCTATCAAGCCATTAAAGGGACAGAGCAAGATCTTCTCAAAAAATTGCAATATCTCAATCAAGCCGCCTTGCAGGATTTCCATATCAGCCAGAGACTCTCTCCCAAAGATGAGACTGCTATCCCTGTAGCAGGTAAAGCCAAAACCAAACAGGAATTGGCTATCGAGCGAGATTTGATCAACCGGTTGACAAAGGGAGAAAGTCAATGGGTGTATCGACCTGAGTTAAATACAGAAGACCTCCTATGGGGAAACTTTTTTGCCAAGCTGGAAGCCAATAATGTCCGCATTTTGCAAGACCATCCCCTTACAAATTCAGAGAAAAATCAAATTAAAAACCAGCTCAATTTCGTCAACTTCTACGAAGCAGCCAAGTGGATAGCAGGGGAAAATGGCATTGCCAAGGTGCAGGTTCAACGTGAAGATGCTAGTTTAGGCACCATTCGCTTGGAAGTCTTGTGGAGAAACAATGTCGCTGGTGGCAAATCCAGCTATGAGGTTGTCAATCAAGTCATCACAGGCGGAGAAGGGATTCGCCAGCGTCGTGGGGATGTGACTTTGCTGATCAATGGTCTGCCTATGATTCAGATTGAACTAAAAAGCCGTTCTCATCCTTACATGGATGCCTTCCGTCAGATTAAAAAATACGACCAAGAAGGACAGTTCAGAGGCATTTTTTCAAGTCTTCAGATGTTTGTCGTCTCTAATGTCACAGACACCCGCTACATCGCAGCTGCCAAAGCCAACAAGCTAAATGAGCGCTTCTTGACCAAGTGGGTGGATAGTGAAAATAGACCTCAACCTCAACTATTTGACTTTGCAGAGTCTGTCTTGTCGATACCGAGAGCCCACGAGATGGTCATGCAGTATTCTGTCATTGATGATGACAAGAAGGCCTTGATTTTATTACGCCCCTATCAGGTACATGCCATTGAGGCTATCCGTGAAGCCAGTCGCAAGCGCCAGTCAGGCTATATTTGGCATACGACCGGTTCAGGAAAGACCCTGACCTCCTATAAGGTTTCGCGCAATCTGCTTCAGATACCATCTATTGAGAAGACAATCTTTGTGATTGATAGGACAGACCTTGACCAGCAGACGACTAGTTCTTTTCAATCTTACGCAGAGAACGATATGATCGATATCGACGAGACCGATGATACACAGGAATTGGTTAAAAATCTAGCTTCTGATGACCGCCGTGTCGTTGTGACGACCATCCAGAAAATCAATGCTATGATTCGTCAGTTTGATGAAGGCCGTCACCAAAAGGTCTACAATCGTATCAAACAACTCAAACTAGGCTTTGTTGTTGATGAATGCCATCGCGCAGTGACTCCTGAACGCCAGCGCCACCTAGAGCACTTCTTTACAAATTCTCTCTGGTATGGGTTTACAGGAACTCCTATCTTTACAGAAAATAAACGTGAACAAAAAGGAGACCTTGCTCAGACGACCGAAGAGCAGTACGGTGACTGCCTCCACCAATATACCGTCAAAGAAGCCATCCATGACAAGGCGGTTCTTGGTTTTAATGTGGAGTATCAGACGACCATGCCTGGTTGGGCAGAAGATGAGATTGACGAGGAGCGTTATGATGACGAAGGACATATGCTTGCCGTTTTAGATGCTATTCTCAATCGCTCAAGACGCAAACTCGGTTTCCAAAATGGGGTAGGAAAAACCTATGAAGCCATTTTGACTGTCAAAAGCATTGTCCGTGCGCAGGCCTATTATAACCTGATTAAGCAAGTCAAAAATGGAGAGAAGTCTCTAAGCATTTCGGAAAATGTTAAAAAGGTTTTGCCAGACTTCCCTAAGGTTGCCATTACTTACTCTGTGACAGAAAATGAAGCAAACTCCTATGTCAACCAAGCCTATATGGAGGAGAGTTTAGAAGACTACAATGCCATGTTTGGTACCCATTTTAGCCTAGCAACCATTGCATCCTACAATAGTGACCTCAACGACCGTCTGGCCCGTAAGAAAGAACGCTTTGCCTTCCGTGAGGAACAGTTGGACTTGGTTATCGTTGTGGACCGCTTGTTGACAGGCTTTGATGCCCCTTGCCTATCGACCCTATTCATGGACCGTCAGCCCATGAAACCCCAGCACATCATTCAGGCCTTTTCACGAACCAATCGCCTCTTTGATGAAGGCAAGAAATTCGGCCAAATCGTTACTTTCCAAACGCCTGACCGTTTTAAAGAAAAGGTGGATGAAGCTCTGAGCCTCTACTCAAATGGTGGCGAAAGCAGTGTTTTAGCCCCAGAATGGCAGGAGGAGAAGGCCAAGTTTCTGGAGAAGGTTCATCAACTATTAGCCATCGCTCCAAGTCCAGAGCAGGTGCCGGATTTGGATACAGCGACAGATGCAGAATTAAAACGCTTTGCCAAGGCCTTCCAAGAATTTGACAAGCTCCTATCTTCTATACAAGTCTATTCTGACTATGATGAGAAAGTCATCCTCAGAGAGATTGGACTTAGCCTAGAAGACATCGAGAACTTTGCCGGCCAATATCAAAATGTCATCGAAGAACTCCGCAGACGCAGAAAAGAAGACCAAGAAGATGAAGGTGTGCTGCTGGATATCGAGTATGAGCTCGAATCCATCCGCACCGACGAGATAAACTATCACTATATCCTCTCTCTCATCCAAGCCTTGATCGAAAATCGGGAAAACCTTATCGGTAAAAAGGAAAAGGGTCTGGTAGATAACTATATCGAAGATTTGAACAAATCCAATCCCAAGTTATCCAGCCTCATCTCCAAACTCTGGCAGAATGTCCAAGCAGATGCTAAGAGCTATCAGGGGCAGTCTGTGACCCATAAGTTGGATGAGATGATTGAGCTAACAACCCAGAAAAAGATTAGTGAAACGGCAGATTATTGGCAGATAGGAGAGGATGAACTCCAGTTCGTAGTGGACAACTACCGCATCGGACGAGACAAGCAAAATGGTGAAAAAGCCATTACGGAATCTCAGGACTATCTGGCCTATAAGGAAGCCCACGGAGACAAGGCACTACCAAAACTCAAATACAAAAAAGCCCTCAAAGAGGACTATATGCGCATGATTTCAGAGGATATCTTACCGCTAAGAGGGAGATAGGTTTATACTCTTCGAAAATCTCTTCAAACCACGTCAACGTCGCCTTGCCGTATATATGTGACTGACTTCGTCAGTCTTATCTGCAACCTCAAAACAGTGTTTTGAGCAGCCTGCGGCTAGTTTCCTAGTTTGCTCTTTGATTTTCATTGAGTATTAAAAATAGTCAGAAAGATAATGTTGGGAAGGTTTTCGACCAATTAGGGTCAAAATTCCCCTATCTTCAAGATGCAAGAAAGCATCCTTGACCTTTTTCTTAGAGTAATGATGGTTGGACTGATTGGCCAGTTGGATGATGCTTCTATCTTCTATACCATCTCTCTTATCATCAACAAAGAGCTTGGACTGAGCGAGTAGAAACAAGATGTATTTCTCGACTTCCTCCAGCCCTTCTGTCTGCTCTATCTTAACTTTATAGCGATTCAGTTGCTCTTGTTTTTCAAGGAGGGTTTGGATAATATTTTCCTGTCCTTCCTTGATAAAAGTCAACAAGGTTTCAACGAAGAAGGTAGCATCGGCACGGTTGAGATGATCGCCAGTATTCCTAAAAGCCTTATAATAGTCTTGCTTATGGTGATTGATTTGTTGGGACAAAACTAACCCTGAAAATTTATCGAGTTTTCTAGACAAGTACTTGGCAAGGATATAGCGTCCTGTCCGACCGTTACCGTCATAGAAGGGATGTATATTTTCAAAAAAATAGTGTCCAGCACAAGCCTTGACAAGGTTTGGGATAGAATGGTCGTTTATAAAACGAATCCACTCTGTCAGCATGACCTGAATCTGTTCCTCCTTTTGAGGTGGGATATAGATGACTTTGCCAGTCTTGTCGTCTTGGATAAAGACCGATTTCTGTCTAAAAAACTCTCCATCGAGTTCATCCTCTGGCGAGATTTCTCCTTGTGTTAATTGGTCATAAATCCCTCTGATATCTTCAAGAGATTGGATTTGGAGAAATTCATCCTTAAGGATTTGTTGGTACATTCGCAAGGTGGAAAGATGTTTGATTTGTTCGGTCTTATAGGGGTCTTCCTCTAGGAGTTTCTCCACATCGACCAACTCTTTACGAGTTGTATGGATACCTTCGATTTCATTTGTGGAAATAATCGATTGGTAGAGCTGTTCTTTATAAAACTGATCGTGGGCAATCTTAGGGAGGGTATCAGCTATTTCACTAATTCGTTGAGACTGCTGTGAAATAGTTTCCATCAGTTGGGAAATCCCTAGATGTAGGGTTACAAATAAAGGGTATTGACTTGTTTTGACAGTATCGCGTTGCATTAAATGAGGATAAAGAGATGTTCTAATGGAACTGTATCCTTGTAAGCGTAGTTGATACTCTTCCTCATACTGGTCACGATGACTGTAGTAGATTTTTCTAAGTTCTCTATAGTTCATATGTAGTCATCCTCGCATTTCAACGTTTTTTAACATTATATCATAAAATAAGCCTATCTATTGTTTCAAAATAGGCAAAATTGAAGAATAGAATAGCATAGTTTCCTATCTAAAGTGCAAAAATGGCCAAAATTGAACAATAGAAATGATAGATGGCAATCCTAAAGTGTAAAAATAGGTAAAATTGAAGAATAGAAATCAAAAAGAGAAAACCTAAAGTGTAGAAATAAGAAAATGGAGTAATAGAAAGGGGGGATAGAGTGGAGAAATTATTTATTATCGGAAATGGTTTTGATATGGCGCATGATTTGAAGACGAATTATCTATATTTCAAGAAGTTTGTTTATCAGCAGGCTTATGGGAAAGATGAGTTGTTAGAGTCGTTGCAAACATCAAAGGGAATTTGCGACTTTTTTAGGGAAAAGGATATTGAAATTCAAGAACAACATCGATATGTTAATGAAGATGAGTTGAGAGACATATATGGATATTCTCTGCCTAAAATTAGAAATGGTCAGTTAGATAAACATGAACGGTATCAATTTATTTATCGACATATGATGCAATTAATGAGATTAGAAAATTTTTGGTCTCAGTTGGAGCGTGATTTAGGTTGGATAAATGAGGTGAAAATTATACCGCCATCTTGTGTCTTGGAAAATTTAGAAACATATTCTGAGGAACTGGCAACGATTCTTGAAAAATTTCTAAGAGCAGACATTGAAAACTTATTTAGGGAATGGGTTCAATGTTTTATTCTTGATTGGGATAATATGCCTACTAATCTAAAAAAACTAAAACGAAAGAAATCTGTTGAACACAATAAAAATGCCTACTTTTTAACTTTTAATTATAGTATGTTATTAGAGGATTTCTACGGTATAAATTCTGAACAAATATGTCATATACATGGAAGTATTTCTGAAGATAAACTAATATTTGGACATAATCGTGAAATGGATTCTTATGATAAATTTAGACAAAATAACCCAACTGAGGTACGTGACTTTCTTCATAATTTAGTTTATTTGACTAGAAAGCCCGTCCATCAGCAACTTAGAAAGCACGAATCCCTTTTCAAAAATTTAAGTTCTATCAAAGAAATCTACTTCATTGGTTTTGGTATTCGGGATGAGAATGGAGTGGATGCTCCGTACTTTAAAGAAATCTTTAAACAGGCACCGAATGTGAGCATTTATGTAGACCAGTTTGATAAGAAGTATGAATATACTATTAAGAAAATACTTAAGGCATGGGGTGCTCATAAAGCTTATCAATTGCAATTTATAGATACAAATAAAGATGAAATAGTTGGAGGAGTAATATGATAAAACAACCAAGTTATCGATTTGTAGGATTTGAAGATGAGTGGAAGGAAGTGAAAGTCTCAGATATTTTTAGAGTTACTAGGGGACAAGTACTAGCAACAACGCAGATATCAGAAGAAAAAACAGATACTTATAAATATCCTGTATATTCTTCTCAAACCAAAAATGAAGGGTTATTAGGCTATTATGATAAATATCTATTTGAAACAGCAATAACTTGGACAACTGATGGAGCAAATGCTGGAACGGTAAATTACAGGGAAGGAAAATTTTATAGTACAAATGTGAACGGTGTTTTACTGTCTGATGAAGGTTTTGCTAATAAAGTGATTGCAGAAATATTAAATAACGAAGCTTGGAAATATGTTTCAAAAGTTGGCAACCCGAAATTAATGAATAATGTAATGTCAGAGATTAGTTTAGTTATCCCTAATGATTTTAGAGAGATTTCTATTCTATCAACTTTCTTCCAAGATATTGACCAGCTCATTAGCCTTCAACAGCGTAAGTTAGAGGTGCTCAAAGAGCAGAAGAAAACCTACCTCAAACTCCTCTTCCCAGCCAAAGGACAAACCAAACCAGCCCTTCGCTTCGCAGGATTTGAAAATGACTGGAAGGAAGTGAAGTTGGGGGAAGTTACGAATATAAAAACTGGTGGTAGAGATGTTCAAGATTCTGTTGAGAATGGATTATATCCATTTTACATTCGTTCAGAAGAAGTAAAACGAATTAATTCATATTCTTTTGATGGAGAGGCTATCTTAATACCTGGAGAAGGAAGATTAGGAGAAATTTTTCATTATGTAAATGGGAAATTCGATGTTCATCAACGTGTTTATAAAATCTCTAACTTTACAGATGTTAACGCTAAGTTTGTACTACAGCAGATGAAAAAAGATTTTAAACAGCATGCTATGAGGAATACAGTAAAGGCAACGGTTGATTCGCTAAGATTGCCAACAATTCAGTCATTTACCGTCTTCGTTCCCTCTCTCCCTGAACAAGAAGCTATCGGTTCTTTCTTCCAAGACCTAGACAAGGCCATTGCCAAGCAAGAGGAAAAAGTCAACCAGCTCAAAGAAAGCAAACAAACCCTACTCAGAAAAATGTTTATCTAAGATACAAAGACCGTCAAAAGCCCAGTAAAAATAGGAAACTGGGACAGTATTCGATGAAGACCAGACAGTTTATCTTTTTTACCCAGCTTTTAGGTCGTGTTCGATTATCTAAGATACAAAGACCTCAGAAAGCTACACTAAACGAATGAAAGTAGAAATTGATAGGAGACCCTATGTCACAAACAGATTTATCAAGAGAACTCTACCAATCCCTCTGGAATGCGGCAGATATCCTGCGTGGCCAGATGGAAGCTAATGAATACAAGTCCTACCTCTTGGGCTTGATTTTCTACAAGTACCTATCCGACAACATCCTCCAAGCCGTCTGTGATAACTTGGACGAGACCTTTGAGTCCTTCCAGCAAGCCCAGCTTCTCTACGAGGAAAACTTTGCGGATGCAGATGTCCGTGAAGACCTCATCGAGGTCTTAAATGACGAGCTAGGCTATGTGATTGAGCCTTCTCTGACCTTTACCAAGCTGGTCCAGTCTATCCATGAAGGAACCTTCCAGCTAGAATCCCTAGCCCAAAGTTTCCGTGATATCGAGCAGGCCAATGAAAAATTTGAAAATCTCTTCGAAGATATCGACCTCTATGCGAAAAAGCTAGGTAATACTCCACAAAAGCAAAACAAGACCATCTCTGAGGTTATGAAACAGCTCAACGACCTCAATGTGTCTAGTCATGCTGGTGATATCTTGGGTGATGCTTATGAGTACTTGATTGGCCAGTTTGCTAGTGATTCTGGGAAAAAGGCTGGAGAGTTCTATACACCTCAAGCAGTCTCTCACCTCATGACTCAGATTGTCTTTGCAGGGCGTGAGCATCAAAAGGGGATGTCGGTTTACGACCCGACCATGGGGTCTGGTTCTCTCTTGCTCAATGCCAAGCGCTATAGTAAGGAAGCTTCGACGATTTCTTACTACGGTCAAGAGTTGATTACTTCGACCTTCAACCTTGCTCGCATGAATATGATGCTTCATGGGGTCGCGATTGAGAACTATCACCTCAGTAACCACGATACCCTAGATGAAGATTGGCCGACTACCGAGCCAACAGACTTTGATGGGGTTTTGATGAACCCACCCTATTCACTGAAGTGGTCAGCAGATAGTGGCTTCCTGCAAGATCCTCGCTTTTCAAGTTATGGAGTTCTTGCACCTAAGTCAAAAGCAGATTTTGCCTTCCTTCTTCACGGCTTTTACCACCTCAAGCATAATGGGGTCATGGCCATTGTCCTTCCCCACGGAGTCCTTTTCCGAGGAGCAGCCGAGCAGAAGATTCGCCAGCACCTGCTAGAAGAAGGCGCTATTGATACAGTTATCGGCTTGCCAGCAAATATCTTCTACAATACCTCTATTCCGACAACTATTATCATCCTTAAAAAGAATCGCACCAATAAGGATGTCTTCTTTATCGATGCCTCAAAAGAGTTTGAAAAAGGGAAAAATCAAAACAATATGACCGAAGACCATATTGCCAAGATTTTGGAGACCTATCAAAAACGCGAGAATGTCGAGAAGTTTGCTCATCTAGCCAGCTTTGAAGAAATTGTCGAAAATGACTATAACCTCAACATTCCACGCTATGTCGATACCTTTGAGGAAGAACCCGTTGTTCCTCTAGCCGACCTCGCAGACCAGCTCGCAGAGATTGATAAAGAGATTGGAGAGGTAGAAGCCAGACTCGCACACATGCGCAGCCAACTAGTAGGCACAACACCAGAAGCCCAAGCAGAATTAACCGCCTATCTCGAAAAGTTGAAAGAGATTTAGAGACTTGTGAGAATACTCTGCTAAAAATTTAGAAAAATAAAATGACAGTAGAAAATCTATTGTCATTTTTGTTATTGATTATTTAAGTAAAAATCGAATTAGAACTAAACTAAAAGGATTCAGTCCTATCAAATACAGAATTTAATCCTTAACATAAAGATAATGACTAACTTTTTGAGAAGTGATGTTATTTTTCTAAAACAAAATAAGTAAAGTGTGTATTATTTTCGTGAAGTAAAAACGGNNCCGTTTTTACTTCACGAAAGAAAGTAGAAGTGAAGCAAAACGAAGATGAGCTTCAATATAAAATTATTGAACTATTCTTAGCAGGTGTGGACAAAAGTAAGTACGATTTCTTTGAGCAGAGTCTGTTGAAAGAAATTCTTCATCAATTAATTTATTTAATAATGTATATACAGTACGTTCAGAGATACTGAGGTGTTTGCTGACTTGTTTTGCTTTAAAAATTGGAGAAGAGAAAATGAAATCAAGAAGTTGAATACCAGAGACAGAATTCAATTTTGGTATTATTTCTTCTTTCATCTTATTATAAAGATTTAAGATATCCTGTGCCTTTTTTGTACTCTCTTCTGCTGAGAAAATTACTCCTTCCAAATAGTATTTAAACCAATCTTTCCAGTTATTATTTTTAGAGATGTTTGATAAATGAGAGATATATAGTGATCGATCACTTTCAAAATATGAACTCATGTAAAATGTAGGATAAGATAGCAATTCTTGGTAGTAAAGAAACAGTGGGATTAACAATCTTCCTATTCGACCATTACCATCTTCGAATGGATGAATCATTTCAAATTGAGCATGTACAATAGCTGATTGAACTAATAAGTCTAAATCATCATGATGCATATATTGTTCTAAATTGGACATATACTCCGTAGTTTGTTCTGGCGGAACTGGTGTGTAAGAGATAGTTGCTCTACTTCCAATGTAATTTTGAGTTCTTTTAAAATTTCCTGGATTCTTGCTGCTTCCTCTAACGTTATCCAATAGAATTTTATGCATCTCTTTTATTATTCTATTAGATAATGGTAACCCTCTAGAGTTATTGTCATTAATTGTAGTAATATTTTCGAGAGCATAAAAAAGTGCTTTTCGATAATTAATAATTTCATGTAGTTCATCACGTTCTATATCAACCTTATTACCTGCTTCGTAATTTAGTAGGTCTTCTAGAGTTGCATGAGTACCTTCAAGTTTTGAGGAAAGGACGGCTTCTTGGCTGAGCAATGGTGAAATTAGTAGCATTGGATTGATAATAGATGCTAAAAATCCTTCATAGGTTCCAATAGCTATACCTGCTTTAGAAACTAATCTAATTATTTGTGGATCTGTATATATTGAAGTATAGTCAAATGGAAGTTTTTCTGGTAAATAGGGTTTAGGTATGTTTTTAAATGTATTATTCATGTTTATAATTCCTATTAAAATTTTTTCTCAATATTTTTATTATAGAAAGCCAATGTAGTGAGTGACTATAACCTGTACTTGAATTATATTTCTAAGGTATATTGACAAGTATATGAAAATCAAGTAAAAAAGTAAACTGGATTGTCAATTTAAATCTTTGATTTTATGATATTTTTTAAAATAGTAATGTAAATATTTTTAGAGTTTAAGTTTGATTAAAAGTGTGTATCTTCATTAAGTATAGATTGAAAGGATTAATGTTGAACAATTTTAATGAGATGCTAAAAACGGAATATAAATGTTTGTTTTATTTCATTATAACACAGAGATAAGAAAAAATAGATAGCGAGACGAGTTTAAATAGGATTACTCGTTATGAAATGTTAATTACTTTTGATGGCTTAACAAATATTATCAATAATGTAGTCATTCGAATGATTCTCATTGCAATGTACTGAAATTAACAAAAAGAAAAAACGCTTGAATCAGCGTTTTTCTTCTGTATTGATTCGTATTGAATGCTTACTTCACTTCTGTAAACACAACGTGTTTGCGAAGTTTTGGTGAGTATTTCTTCAATTGAAGACGGTCTGGAGTGTTACGTTTGTTTTTAGAAGTAAGGTACAAGCGTTCACCAGATTCTTTGTGTTCAAGTGTAATATTTACGCGCATGGTATCTCCCTTCTATTATTCAGCTGATGCAGCTTTAGCGATTTTACGTCCTTTGTAGTATCCTTTAAGTGATACACGGTGAGAACGTGAGTAATCTCCAGTAGTTTCGTCAAAGTTTACAGATGGAGCTGTTACTTTGTAGTGTGTACGACGTTTGTTTTTCTTCGCTTTTGAAGTGCGACGTGCAGGTACTGCCATTTTAATTTCTCCTTTTAAGATATAATTCAGTTAGGTTTGATTTTCATCAACTTTAATAGTATATCAAAACTTTTTTGTAAAGTAAAGTTACTTGACAAAAAAAGATGAAAAAATTCTCCTATTCGGCACGGCAGACAGGAGAAGGTGTTAAATATCAATCTCAAATGGTTCGTCAATGGTTTCTGATACGTATTTTCCGTCTTTCTTCCGTTGTTTGACACATTCTGTGAGGAGATATTCGATTTGCCCATTGACTGAACGAAAGTCATCTTCTGCCCATGATGTGAGTGCAGCGTATAACTTTGTTGAGAGTCGAAGGGGGATCTGCTTTTTTTAGCTTCAACCATCTTTAGTAAAGACTTCCCGTGTTGACAATTGGTTGTGCATCATGATTGCCACAAAGAACGACAAGGAGATTTGAAACCATGGCAGCTTTTCGTTCTTCGTCAATCTCTACCAATTCCCCTTCATTGAGCCGTTCCAGTGTCGTTTCAACCATTCCCATTATTTGATATCTAAATGATATCACTTTGTTTTTAAAAGTCAATAGAAAGTTGAAAATAATCACTAAAAACTTTCAGCCCAATAATTTCTTTTAAAAGGTGAGATTATATTGTGCTCAAATACTCTTTTATTCTTATAACTTTTACACTATAATTGTAGTTAGAAAGGAAGAGAAATGTTTGATTATAGAGCACTAGTTATTTTGATGACTTTGATGGATCATTGTGAGCTATCATTATATGAATTATCTGTTAAGGTGAGCTTACCTATAAAGGAAGTCAAAGAAGGAATAGATTATTTAGTGCCTTATCTAGCTAATAAAGGGATAGTGCTGGATAAAAAACAAGGTCGCTATAGTTTATCAAATCGTACGAAGCAGTCTTTGACAGATATTATTAAGTCGGATGAATTGGTTTTACCAAAGTCGACTCGCTTAGCTTTAATCTATCTTTACACTTTTTGCCGATTAGATTTTATATCGAATAATCATTACCAAGACTTTTTGAAAGTAAGTAAGAATACAACCTTATCTGATATTCAATCATTAAGAAAGATTATGTTAGATAATGATTTGGAGCTAGGGTACAGTAGAGCAAAAGGTTATACTTTACACGGTTCAGAGTGGAATAAGCACCGCTTAGCTTTTCAAATGGTTAGTGAGTTGCTGGAATCCTCCATAGGGATTTGGGGTTTGGATTATGTTTTATCCAGTTGGGGGTATTCATTAACTTATGATTTGATAAATCAGGTAGTTAAAGATTATTATGAGAAGCTACAGCTAGTACCTATTGTTAATCAATTAAAAGTTTACCTTTTCGGTTTAGTATTCATTCTGTGTAGGTATCAAAGGGATGTTGAAAGAGTATGTCTTTCAGAGACATTAGTATCTCCTGTTATTCAAGATATAACCACTATTTTATTGGATACAGTGGTTGATTTGGGAATTATAGATACGGTGTTTTCTGAGGATGATTATCGCTATATCACCGTTTTATTATCAAGTTGCTTTGAAGGTGAAGTAGATGTTGCTCCGGTTTACTTTAATCAATTAACAGAGGCTATTATAAGTAGAATGGAAGATATTTCTTTGTTACATTTTAAACAAAGGGAAGGATTGAGAGAAAATCTTCGCCGCCACCTTATACCGGCTTACTATAGATTAAAGTTCGGCCTACCTAGTTCAAATGAATATGTATTGCATGTTAAAGAACATTATCCTGATTTATTTGAATTAGTCAAAGATTCTTTGATGCCCTTGATGGACGCTATTGACAATCCCATACCTGATAGTGAAACAGCATATTTTGTTATCCATTTCGGAGGTTATTTAAAGAAAGCAGATACTTTGCCTCAAAAATGGTATAAAGCAGCAATCATTTGTCCTAATGGTGTTAGTTCTTCATTGATGTTAAAAGAGAATCTATTAGCATTATTTCCTCAAATTGAGTTTATAGGAACCTTAAAGATTGATGATTTACAGGTGAAAGCTAGTAGTGACTATGATATGGTTTTTTCTACCATAAAGGTGGAGACAGAAAAGCCAAATTATCTAGTTTCGGTTATGATGACTGAAGAGCAAGCAATACAACTAGTAGAACTAGTGTTAAAAGATTTTCCGAATTTAGAGTATGGGGATTTTGAGATTGAACAAATCCTGAATATTGTCAAAAAATATGGAATTATTACACAAGAATTGGAATTAAGATTGGCGTTAAAGAATTATCTTTATCAAAAAAATGATCGAAAGGAAATTGTACCAGTGCTAGAACAACTTATTACCAAAGAAACCTATCAGGTTAGTTCGCAAAAATTAGGATGGAAGGAGGCGATTCGTTTAGCAGCTAAACCGCTTTTGGATCAAGATAAGATAACTGAGAACTACCCTGAGGCAATGATTCAAAAAGTAGAAGAGTTTGGGCCTTTTATTAATTTAGGGAAGGGAGTAGCAATTCCTCACGCTCGGCCAGATGAAGGTGTGAATGAAATAGGAATGTCAATGTTAGTTTTGGAAGAACCGATTTATTTATTGGATAATCCAGAACAAGAGGTAAGATTGTTGATTTGTATTGCAGCCATTGATAATGAGAGTCATTTAAAGGCTTTGTCACATTTAACAACAATTTTAAGAGATAAAAATCATGTTCAAACTTTAATATCATCAAAAAACTATGATGACATTAAAATGATAATTAAACAGGAGGATTAGATAATGTTAAAAATTGGTACAGCTTGTGGTTCAGGATTAGGTTCAAGTTTTATGGTACAGATGAATATTGAATCTGTATTGAGTGATTTGAATGTTTCAGATGTAGAAGTTGAACATTATGATTTAGGTGGAGCAGATCCAAATGCAGCTGATATTTGGATTGTTGGTCGTGATCTAGCTGATTCAGCTAGTCATCTTGGAGATGTTCGTATCTTAAATAGTATTATTGATATGGATGAACTACGAGAATTAATTACTAAACTTTGTGAAGAAAAAGGACTTATATAGGAGGCTAGCGTCATGATGAAGTTCATATTGGATATTGTTAGTACACCAGCTATTTTAGTAGCTTTAATTGCAATTTTAGGATTAGTTCTTCAGAAGAAGAAATTACCTGATATTATTAAAGGTGGAATTAAGACCTTTGTTGGTTTCTTAGTTGTATCTGGTGGTGCAGGAATTGTACAAAATTCTTTAAATCCATTTGGTACCATGTTTGAGCATGCTTTTCATTTATCTGGCGTTGTGCCGAATAATGAAGCAATTGTAGCTGTAGCTTTAACAACATATGGCTCAGCTACTGCAATGATTATGTTTGCAGGCATGGTGTTCAATATCTTAATCGCTCGTTTTACTCGATTTAAATATATTTTTTTAACAGGGCACCACACTCTATATATGGCATGTATGATTGCGGTCATTTTATCAGTTGCTGGCTTTACTAGCTTGCCTCTTATCTTACTAGGAGGATTAGCACTCGGTATTATTATGAGTATTTCCCCAGCATTTGTGCAAAAATATATGGTTCAATTAACTGGAAATGACAAGGTGGCTTTAGGTCATTTCAGTTCTTTGGGATATTGGTTGAGTGGTTTTACTGGTAGCCTTATCGGTGACAAATCAAAATCAACAGAGGACATTAAATTTCCAAAGAGTTTAGCTTTTTTACGTGATAGCACTGTTAGTATTACTTTATCCATGGCAGTTATTTACATTATTGTAGCTATCTTTGCAGGGTCAGAATATATAGAAAAAGAAATCAGTAGTGGTACAAGTGGTCTAGTTTATGCTTTACAATTAGCAGGTCAATTTGCAGCAGGGGTATTTGTTATTTTAGCAGGTGTTCGCCTTATTTTGGGTGAAATTGTTCCAGCCTTTAAAGGTATTTCAGAGCGTCTTGTACCTAATTCAAAACCTGCTTTGGATTGTCCGATTGTTTATACTTATGCACCCAATGCAGTTCTAATTGGATTTATCTCTAGTTTTATTGGTGGTTTAGTAAGTATGGCAATTATGATTGCTTCAGGAACGGTTGTTATCTTACCAGGCGTTGTGCCTCATTTCTTCTGTGGAGCGACTGCAGGTGTCATTGGGAATGCATCTGGTGGTGTTCGTGGAGCCACTATTGGAGCATTTTTACAAGGTATTTTAATCAGTTTTCTTCCAGTCTTTTTAATGCCAGTTTTGGGAGGACTTGGTTTCCAAGGATCAACTTTCTCAGATGCAGATTTTGGTCTATCAGGAATTATTTTAGGAATGTTAAATCAATTTGGTTCACAAGCAGGCATTGTGATTGGTCTTGTTCTTATTCTAGCAGTTATGTTTGGAGTATCCTTTATTAAAAAGCCATCTGCAAAGGAGGAGTAAGGGATGATTTTAAGTGAAAATAGAGAAGATGAGTTAAGAAAATTTGCGACTAACATCCGATTAAATACTCTTAGAACATTGAATCATCTTGGATTCGGACATTACGGAGGAAGTCTGTCTATCGTAGAAGTTCTAGCAGTGCTTTATGGTGAAATAATGCCAATGACTCCAGAAATATTTGCAGCACGAGATAGAGATTATTTCATATTATCAAAAGGTCACGGAGGACCAGCTCTATACAGTACACTCTATTTGAATGGTTTCTTTGACAAAGAATTCTTATATTCTTTAAATACAAATGGAACCAAATTACCGTCTCATCCTGATAGAAATCTAACGCCAGGCATAGATATGACAACGGGCTCTTTAGGACAAGGAATTAGTGTTGCAACTGGACTTGCATATGGTCAGAGAATAAGAAAGAGTCCCTTTTATACTTATGCTATTGTTGGAGATGGTGAGTTAAATGAGGGACAATGTTGGGAGGCTATACAGTTTGCTTCTCAGCAACAGTTATCCAACTTAATTGTATTTGTAGACGATAACAAAAAACAATTAGATGGTTTTACAAAGGATATTTGTAATCCAGGTGATTTCGTAGAAAAATTTTCAGCATTTGGATTTGAATCCATTAGGGTCAAGGGTTCAGATATTAGAGAAATTTATGAAGGGATTGTCCAATTAAAACAGTCAAATAATTCATCCCCTAAGTGCATTGTATTAGATACTATTAAAGGTCAAGGGGTTCAAGAGCTGGAAGAAATGAAATCCAATCATCATCTTCGCCCTACTGTAGAGGAGAAACAAATGTTAACTTCAGTTGTAGAAAGATTAAGTCAGGAATTGGAGGAAACAGAATGATGAGAAGTACGAAAGAACTACGGCATGTATATAGAGACTTCCTTTTAGAGGCTAATCAAAGTTATTCTGATATAGTAGTCTTAGAAGCCGATTTGTCAAGTTCGATGGCTACTCATAATCTTGAAAAGGACTTTGGAGACCGTTATGTGAATGTTGGGATTATGGAAGCAGAAATGGTCGGCCTTGCAGCAGGCTTGTCTATTCAGGGGTTTAGACCTTATCTTCATACATTTGGCCCTTTTGCTTCACGAAGAGTATTTGATCAATTATTTATTTCTCTTGGATACGCACAATTGGATGCCACTGTTATTGGATCAGATGCAGGAGTAACTGCGGAAATGAATGGTGGGACATATATGCCATTTGAAGAAATTGGATTGTTACGTTTAATTCCTAAATCGATCATTTTCGAAGCAACTGATGATATCCAATTTCGTGAAATCTTGAACCAGACATTAGAATTAAAAGGACTAAAATATATTCGAACAATTCGAAAAGCTCCAGAGGCTGTCTATCAAGGTGGAGAAGATTTTTCTAAAGGCTACATTGAGTTAAGACACGGGGAAGATCTTGTAATCGTTGCTTCTGGCATAATGGTTGCTCCAAGTATTCGAGTTGCAGATGAACTGTCTAAATTAGGTTATTCAGTAGGTGTGATAGATTTATTTAGAATCAAACCGATACCAGAACAGATAAAAACAATGTTAAGTGGAAAAACTATATTTACTGTAGAAAACCACAATCAGATAGGTGGAATTGGCAGTGCTTTATGTGAATTATTCTCTGATGATGGAATAACAAAAATTCATCGGATGGGTGTTCAAGAAAGATTCGGTCAAGTAGGGAAAGTGGATTATCTTCTTAATGAGTATGGTTTGAGTGAATCGAATATAAAAGAGAAAGTTCTAGAAATTTATAATGCAAGATAGATGTTGAATACACTGTTCTGAAAGAATTTTTGTAACAATTACAGTACGTTATTTAAAGAAAGCGGATTAAAAAGCATATTCTGGTCATCAGAAAGTGCCCTAATCCGCTTTGTTGTTTTTAGTTTTAAATATTTCATATGTATATAGAATTTTCTGAAAATTCAAGAATTTTCTTCTGTTCATTGCTTTTAAAATGTGCTATAATAGTAAAAACTGAAATGGGAGGGAACAAATGACTGAATTAGATAAACGTCACCGCAGTAGCATTTATGACAGTATGGTAAAATCACCAAACCGTGCTATGCTTCGTGCGACTGGTATGACAGATAAGGACTTTGAAACACCGATTGTGGGAGTGATTTCGACTTGGGCGGAAAATACACCATGTAACATTCACTTGCATGATTTCGGGAAACTGGCTAAAGAAGGTGTCAAATCTGCAGGCGCTTGGCCTGTACAGTTTGGAACTATTACCGTAGCAGACGGGATCGCTATGGGAACGCCTGGTATGCGTTTCTCTCTAACATCTCGTGACATCATCGCGGACTCCATCGAGGCGGCTATGAGTGGTCACAACGTGGATGCCTTCGTCGCTATCGGTGGCTGTGACAAGAACATGCCTGGATCTATGATTGCCATTGCCAATATGGATATCCCTGCAGTCTTTGCCTATGGTGGAACGATTGCACCGGGAAATCTTGATGGCAAAGACATTGACTTGGTTTCTGTCTTTGAGGGTATCGGAAAATGGAACCACGGTGACATGACAGCTGAGGACGTGAAACGTCTTGAATGTAATGCCTGCCCTGGCCCTGGTGGCTGTGGTGGTATGTATACTGCTAATACCATGGCGACTGCTATCGAAGTTTTGGGTATGAGTTTGCCAGGTTCTTCATCTCACCCAGCTGAATCAGCTGATAAGAAAGAAGATATCGAAGCAGCAGGACGTGCTGTTGTTAAGATGTTGGAGCTTGGTCTCAAACCATCAGATATCTTGACTCGTGAAGCCTTTGAAGATGCCATCACTGTGACGATGGCTCTCGGTGGTTCTACAAACGCCACTCTTCACTTGCTTGCCATTGCCCATGCTGCCAATGTTGACTTGTCACTTGAGGACTTCAATACGATCCAAGAGCGTGTGCCTCACTTGGCCGACTTGAAACCATCTGGTCAGTATGTCTTCCAAGACCTCTACGAAGTCGGTGGTGTCCCTGCGGTTATGAAGTACTTGTTGGCAAATGGATTCCTTCATGGAGATCGCATCACATGTACTGGTAAGACAGTTGCTGAGAACTTGGCTGACTTTGCAGACCTCACACCAGGTCAAAAAGTTATCATGCCACTTGAAAATCCAAAACGTGCGGACGGTCCGCTTATCATCTTGAACGGAAACCTTGCTCCTGACGGTGCAGTTGCCAAGGTATCAGGTGTTAAAGTGCGTCGTCACGTTGGGCCAGCTAAGGTCTTTGACTCAGAAGAAGATGCCATTCAGGCTGTTTTGACAGATGAAATCGTTGATGGCGATGTAGTCGTTGTTCGTTTCGTTGGACCTAAGGGTGGTCCTGGTATGCCTGAGATGCTGTCCCTTTCTTCAATGATCGTTGGTAAAGGTCAAGGAGACAAGGTGGCCCTCTTGACGGATGGACGTTTCTCTGGTGGTACTTATGGTCTGGTTGTTGGACATATCGCTCCTGAAGCTCAGGATGGTGGACCAATTGCCTATCTTCGTACAGGCGATATCGTTACGGTTGACCAAGATACCAAAGAAATTTCCATGGCCGTATCCGAAGAAGAACTTGAAAAACGCAAGGCAGAAACAACCTTGCCACCACTTTATAGCCGTGGTGTCCTCGGTAAATATGCCCACATCGTATCATCTGCTTCACGCGGAGCCGTGACAGACTTCTGGAATATGGACAAGTCAGGTAAAAAATAAACTCATACTCTTCGAAAATCTCTTCAAACCACGTCAACGTCGCCTTGC
>NZ_VMKV01000061.1:25070-28253 GCF_013276335.1 Streptococcus sp. 2100
AGCAACCTGCGGCTAGTTTTCTAGTTTGCCCTTTGATTTTCATTGAGTATCAAAAAGCAAGCCATTTTCGGCTTGCTTTTTTCATCTTTAAAAGTGATTGGTCTGATTAACGAGGTGGTAGTCCAAGGGCAATACGGCCATAGCGACTGATTCGTGTGATTTTCCAAGCAGGCGACCAGGTAACTTCAACCTTGACATCTTCGATCCCCTCGATTTGTTTCAGACCTGCAACGATTTCAATAGGCAGGCTTTCGGCACAATCACAGGCGGTGTCAGTGAAGGTCATGACAATCTTGCAGAGACCTGTTTCGTCCAGATTGATTTCATAGATCAGCCCTAGATTGTAAACATCCAATTCCACATCTGTATCAAAAACCTTCTCTAGTTTTTCGATAATTTGATCTTGCAAGGCCAAAGCACGGTCATTGATTTTGATATCCTCTCTCATTACAGTCCCTCCACATGATAAATATCCCCTATTTTCTCATAACTCTGACAATTTGGCAAGCTTTTGATGAATTTTCTGAAAAATATGATAAAATGAAGAAAATACGGAATCAAGGGGAAGTCTATGGAGCAGATTGGAAAAGTCTTTAGACAATTACGAGAGTCAAGAAATATCTCACTGAGACAAGCAACCGGGGGACAATTTTCGCCGTCTATGTTGTCCCGCTTTGAAACAGGTCAGAGTGAGCTTTCGGTGGAAAAGTTTCTATTTGCCTTGGGAAATATATCTGCCAGTGTAGAGGAAATTCTCTTTCTGGCGAGAGGTTTTCAGTATGATACAGATTCTGAGTTGAGAAAAGAAATCATAGATGTCTTGGATCCAAAGAATATAGCTCCTCTTGAGGACTTGTATCGCAAGGAGTATCAAAAGCATGTCCATTCTCAAAACAAACAGAAACATATTTTAAATGCCATTATGATTAAGTCTTATATGAAGAGCATGGATGATACGGTAGAGTTAACGGCAGAGGAAGGGAAAGTCCTTCATGATTATTTGTTTTCTACCGAGATTTGGGGAATCTATGAACTCAATTTATTTTCAGTCAGTTCACAATTTCTATCTGCTTCTCTTTTCACTAGGTATGTTAGAGAGATGGTACGTAATACTTAATGAAAATCAAAAAGCAAACAAGGAAGATAGCCGAAGGCAGTACTGGCGTACGGCAAGGCGACGCTGACAAAGTTTAAAGAGATTTTCGAAGAGTATTAGCCCCAAACTTCATCCGCAATTTCCTGGATGAGGGCAATGGCTGATATCAATGTTAAGGAGCTTAGTTATCATGTTACTGAAAATGATGTAGCGATAACTTTTTAAACAATCGTGTATAAAAAGATTTCAATTTTTAAAACCTTAACTATTAAGCTATTCAAATCTATAATTGAATAAAAAAGCGAACAAAACAAAATTCTGATTACCAGAAAAATAGTTTTGTTCGTTTTTTTATATTTGGGGTCGGAATTTTGTTCCAGCCTCTTTTTATTATTGTTGAAAATAGCCTTGTCCTTTCAAACTTCTAAAAATAGGTTGGCTAAGTAGGGTGATGGTTACTAGTTTTCCAAGGTCAGGGAGTATAAATGGTAGGACACCGACTGTAGTAGCTTGTGCTAGAGGAATACCCGATAAGAGATGTAGTCCCAGGATGCCACCGACAAAAACAAGACTATCTCCTAGTAGATTGGCCAGAAAAATTTTAGGGGGACTGGTTTTGGGATGGGTCAGATAGGCGGTCACTCCGGCATAAAGCAAATCAAACCAGAGGTAGCCTGCACTTGGTCCGACCAGGACATGAAAACCAGTACTTCCCCCAGCAAAGACAGGAAGACCGATTCCACCCAAAAGGAGGTAGAGGCCTACAGATAGAAGAGCTTCACGAGGACGAAAGATAGTAGCAATTAGCCCAATCGCTAAATGAAGGGAACAGGACCAAGGGGAAGGGTAATCTGAGCCAGCACAGCAATCAAGGCAGCCCCGATAGCTGGAAGAACTAAGGTGTATGATTTTTTCAAGATTGTCAACCTCTTTTTGTTTTTATGGTAATTATTATAATGGATTTTGACAGATTGTCAACTTTATTTTTAAACATAGGTAACAAATAGTGTGGCAGTCGAAAGGTATAGTTTAAAACTATATATACCTCAAGAAAAGAGTAATGCGATATAATCGATAAATGCTTGTTTAGGGAATTCTTTGCTGGTATAATAGAAGCATCTATTACAACTGATATAGTTTGAAACTATGTTTCTATCAAGGAGGTTCTGTCATGTCTGATTTATTATCGCTTTATGAAACGTTAAAATCAAAGAAATGGGTCAATCTAAGCCATCGTATTGATGAAAATAGCCCGCATTTCCCAGCTCTTCCAGCCTTGGAAAAGAAGGATTTATTCACTTTGAAGGATGGATTCCATGTGCAACAGTTTTCTGTGGTTGGTCAGTACGGTACCCACATTGATGCTCCGATTCACTTTGTTGAAGGTGGTCGTTGGTTGGAGGAGATTGACCTCAAGGACTTGCTTTTGCCTCTTTTTGTTATCGATAAGTCGGCAGCAGTAGCTGAAAATCCAAACTATATTTTGACGAAGCAAGATATCTTGGACTTTGAAGCGGAACATGGACAAATCCTGCCAGAGTCTTTTGTAGCTTTTCGGACAGACTGGTCCAAACGTTGGCCTGATCAAGATGCTATGCGTAATCTTGATGAAAATGGGGTGCAACAGAGTCCTGGATGGAGCCGAGAAGCCTTAGAATTTTTGATTCATGAACGTCAGGTCAAGGCCGTCGGTCATGAGACTTTTGACACTGATGCAGGCATTCCTGCTGCTGAGCATGGGCTTCTCAATGAATACTATCTCTTGGAGCAGGATATTTATCAGGTAGAAGTATTAGCCAACCTAAATCAAGTGCCTGCTACAAGTGCCCTGATTAGTATCAGTTTCCCTAACTGGAATCAAGCGACTGGTTCGCCTGTTCGTGCTTTAGCAATTTTACCTTAGAAATAGAATTGGAGAAAAAGATGACACATACACACGCACCTTTCCGAGTAGATCATGTTGGTTCCTTCCTTCGTCCAAAAGCGCTTGTTCAAGCGCGTGAAGCCTTCGCAGCTGGTGATATCAGCCCAATTGAGTATGAATATGATTTGAGTGAATAGTAAGTTAAACCCCAATTATTCACCCC
>NZ_VMKV01000062.1:0-26240 GCF_013276335.1 Streptococcus sp. 2100
CTTGTTACTACGCTTTCAGCGCTCATGAGACCTCACGGGATAAGTCCTACATCTTTCCTCGTTTATACAAGATATGAGGACGTTAAAAGGTTAGAGTGAATTCAATTACTCCCGTGATTTACGCATATGGGTTACGACTACCTTTTTGGACTTTAGAGTTTCTGGCCCCCTTATCCGCTATATACGCCTTACTATCACGTTCCTGTTCGTAGAGCCACGATTTCGCTATCCCTTCCTCTGACGATTCTTATTTCCAGCGTCAGACTTAAAACGGTCTATCCCCAGACCGTTTTAATCCGCTACCTCACGATAGTCAGGCTTGGGAATCGCTACTGGGTTCACCGGTAGCAGGTGCCCACCGAGGACTTACACCTCAGATGCACGACATGCCCGTCGTACCAAAAATAGCCCTTCGGATAAAATCCGAGGGGCTAGAAACGTTGTTAAATCAACGGCCGAACTTTTGAATTTCAAGGTTCGGGATAAAATAGTTTACTGAACTACTTTATTTTTTCAAGTTGTAGAATGATTTCAATCCACGGTATTCTGCTACTTCACCAAGTTGGTCTTCGATGCGAAGCAATTGGTTGTATTTAGCGATACGGTCTGTACGTGAAAGTGAACCAGTCTTGATTTGTCCTGCGTTAGTTGCAACTGCGATGTCAGCGATTGTTGAATCTTCAGTTTCACCTGAACGGTGTGATACAACGGCAGTGTAACCAGCTTCTTTAGCCATTTCGATAGCTTCAAAAGTTTCAGTAAGAGTACCGATTTGGTTAACTTTGATAAGGATTGAGTTAGCAGCACCTTCTTGGATACCACGTGCAAGGTAGTCAGTGTTTGTTACGAAGAAGTCGTCACCAACAAGTTGTACTTTCTTACCAAGACGTTCAGTAAGAGCTTTCCAACCATCCCAGTCGTTTTCATCCATACCATCTTCAATAGTGATGATTGGGTATTTGTTAACCAATTCTTCAAGGTAGTCGATTTGTTCTGCAGATGTACGAACAGCAGCACCTTCACCTTCAAATTTAGTGTAGTCGTAAACTTTACGTTCTTTATCGTAGAATTCTGATGAAGCACAGTCAAATCCGATAAATACGTCTTTACCTGGTACATATCCAGCAGCTTCAATCGCAGCAAGGATAGTTTCAACACCATCTTCAGTTCCTTCGAAACGAGGAGCGAACCCACCTTCGTCACCTACGGCAGTTTCCAAACCACGTGATTTAAGGATTTTCTTAAGAGCGTGGAAGATTTCAGCACCGTAACGAAGGGCTTCTTTAAATGTTGGCGCACCAACTGGCAAGATCATGAACTCTTGGAAAGCGATTGGAGCGTCAGAGTGAGAACCACCGTTGATGATGTTCATCATTGGAGTTGGAAGAACTTTAGTGTTGAATCCACCAAGGTAGCTGTAAAGTGGGATTTCAAGGTAGTCAGCAGCAGCACGAGCTACAGCGATAGACACACCAAGGATTGCGTTTGCACCCAATTTACCTTTGTTAGGAGTACCGTCAAGAGCGATCATAGCACGGTCGATAGCTTGTTGATCACGTACATCGTAGCCAATGATAGCTTCAGCAATGATGTTGTTTACGTTGTCAACAGCTTTTTGTGTACCAAGACCACCGTAACGAGATTTGTCACCGTCGCGAAGTTCAACTGCTTCGTGTTCACCAGTAGAAGCTCCTGATGGAACCATACCACGTCCGAAAGCACCTGATTCAGTGTAAACTTCTACTTCAAGTGTTGGGTTACCGCGTGAGTCTAGAACTTCGCGAGCGTAAACATCAGTAATAATTGACATTTTTTACTCTCCTTATGAGTTAAATTTTTTACACCTCTATAATACCTTAAAACCCCTCCTTTTTCAAGAAAAAACGTTATCTTTGTGCAACTTTTCCTTAACTTTATAAAGTAATCGCTTTCTTTTGTCTGTTTTATTCTAACTTTTATGATATACTGTTTTCATGACAGATTTATCAAAACAATTACTTGAACAAGCTCATGGTGGAGCAAAATTAAATCCGGATGAGCAAAGACGCTATCTTGGTACTTTTGAGGAAAGAGTTCTTGGATATGCAGATATTGATACAGCAAATAGCCCTCAGTTAGAAAAAGGATTTTTATCTATTTTAGAAAACCTTCAGGAAAAAGCAGAGCCACTATTTGTGAAGATTTCACCAACTATCGAATTTGACAAGCAAGTTTTCTACTTAAAAGAAGCAAAAGAAACTGATAGTCAAGCTACCATAGTATCTGAAGAGCATATTACTTCTCCCTTCGGTCTGGTTATCCATAGCAATGCACCCGTTCAAGTAGAAGAAAAGGATCTTCGACTTGCTTTTCCAAAACTTTGGGAAGTTAAAAAGGAAGAACCATCCAAAACATCCTTATGGAAAAAATGGTTTGGCTAAATATTGCGCATAGTTAATAAGTGCCCAATATTGGCAGCCGTGTGCTCCAGATAGAGACTGGCATTTTTCAAACTATCTTCCAAAGGTTCATTTTTCTCCAAAATAGAAAAGGTGGCTTGGATATTTTCAAATGGTAAGGGAGGTAAATCTTCAGCAAGACTACCGCAAATAGCAATAACAGGAACTCCGACAGGGGTTCTTTTTGCAACACCTATAGGCGCTTTCCCAGCAAAGCTTTGACTGTCCAGTCTACCTTCTCCAACAATCACCAAGTCAGCATCTGAAACTTTCTTATCAAAGTTGATTAAGTTCAAGCAGGTATCAATTCCCGACACGATATTTTCCTGAGCAAAGGCACACAAACCGCCAGCAATGCCTCCACCAGCTCCTGCTCCTTTAATTTGCAATATTGCAGGTGAGACTTTTTCATAAAAGTCTTGGATTGCTTGATCTAGGACTGGAAACATAGTAAGATTTAGGCCTTTTTGCTTGCCAAAAGTGTAAGTCGCACCTTGATGACCACATAAGGGACTCACGACATCTGATAAAATATGAATTTGAACACCTTCAGGAATTTTATAGCGATTTTCTGTTGAAACAGAAGCTAAGTTTAATAAGGATTGACCGGAAGCAGGCAAGACATTTCCGTCCCTATCATAAAATTGATAACCTAAACCAGCAGCAATCCCCAGTCCTCCATCATTACTGGCCGTGCCACCAACACCGATATAAATATCTTTAATCCCTTTAGAAATGAGATGGAGAATCAACTCTCCGATACCACAAGTTTGGATTTGAAGTGGATTTCGTTTCTCTAGCGGAATTTTTCCAAGACTAACCAAGTCAGCTACTTCAAATAGTGCCAGTTCCTCTTTTTGAAAATAGCGCATGGCTTCTTTTTGTCCAAAAGGGTCTGTCACTTGGATCCATTTTTCTTTTAGGTCAAGAGAATGTCGGATAGCATCTACAGTACCTTCTCCCCCATCACCAACAGGGCAGAGGAGACATTCTACATCTGCTATCGATTGTTGGAACCCTTTTTTAATAGCTTCAGCTACTTTCTGTGCGGTCAAGCTTTCCTTAAATGAATCTGGTGCAATAACAATCTTCACATTTTCCCTCATTCTAAAAAGTCAATCAAAGGAAGAACTTCTAAAAAATCCCTCTTGTCAATATGATGTGGTATTTCTTTTTTGAGCACTTCTTTGGAACAAAAGGCGATTCCTAACTCCGCCGACTTCAACATTAATAGATTATTGACCCCATCACCGATTGCCACCGTTCTTTCTTTAGAAAGTTTTAGTTTCTTTCTCCATTTTTCCAGAGTTTCTTTTTTGACCTGGGGACTTATAATTTGTCCAACTAATTTTCCTGTTAAAAGACCTTCTTTGACTTCAAGCTAGTTGGCAGTGAAATAGGCAATACCAAGGGATTTTGCTAATCTCTCCAACTATTGGTATAAATCCACCAGACACCAAACCAACTAGGATGCCATTCTTTTGGGGAATAGAGATGAACTCTGGGACATTTAGCGATAGATGAATTGAGTTGAAGACGTTATCAAATACCAAAATAGGAAGACCTTCCAAGAAGGACACTCTTTTTCTTAAACTGCTTTCAAAGACCCACTCTCCTCGCATTGCCCGACTTGTAATCTGCGAAATTTCCTCCTCACGACCTACCTTTCTTCCCAACAAATCAATCACTTCTTCTAGGATTAAGGTTCCATCCACATCCATAACACACAAGCCTTTTACTTGAGACATCAGTTCTCCTCTCTAAACAGCCCAAAAATCGTATGAAGTCATCATACGATTTTATCTATTAATTAACTAAACTATGGTACAAGTCAAGGTATGACTTGCAGGCTGTATCCCATGAGAAATCACACTCCATAGCTTGTTTTTGTAGATTTCTCCAAACGTCAGGATGGTTTCTATACAAGTCCAATGCTGTTTGGAAAGTCCAATTTAACCAGTAAGGTGATAGATTGTCAAAGCTAAAACCAGTACCGCTTCCTTCGATTGGATTGAAAGCGCGGACAGTATCTCGCAAACCACCAACTTCATGAACCAATGGCAAGGTTCCGTAACGCATAGCCATCATTTGAGACAAGCCGCATGGTTCAAAACGACTTGGCATGAGGAAGAGGTCACAGGCAGCGTAGATTTCTTGAGCAAGTTTGACATCAAAAGTGATATTTGCTGATATCTTGTCTGGGTAAATCTGAGCAAACCATGAGAAAGCTCCTTCAAAGGCTGGATCTCCAGTTCCCAAAAGAACAATCTGAACATCATTTTGCAAGATATGGTGAAGACTTTCGATCACCACATCAAAACCTTTTTGACGTGTCAAACGAGAAACAATTCCCACTAGAGGAACGTCAGATCTAACTGGCAAGCCAACTCTCTCTTGTAATTTTGCCTTATTCTGGGCTTTTCCAGACAAATCTTCCTGATTAAAATGATAGTCTAAAAGAGCATCCGTCTGAGGATTATAAAGGTCAGCATCAATCCCATTCACGATACCAGATACTTTACCAGACTCCATTCTAAGAATCTGATCCAAGTTACATCCGAATTTACTGGTCATAATTTCCTGAGCATAACTAGGTGAGACGGTTGAAACACGATCCGCATAGAGAATACCTGCCTTCATCCAGTTCAGACAGTTGTTCCAGCGAAGGGTACCGTCAGCATAACGTTCAAAGCCAACTCCAAACAAGTCCCATAACATTCCTTCTGAAAATTGTCCTTGGAATTCCAAATTATGAATGGTTAAAACAGTTTTTATTCCTTGATAGGCTTGAATCCAACGGTATTTTTCCTTTAACAAGAAAGGAATCATGGCTGTATGGTAATCATGAACATGGAGAAGGTCAGGAATAAAGTCAATCCTTTCCATAGCCTCAATGGCAGCAAGTTGGAAAAAGGCAAAGCGCTCTCCGTCGTCAAAATCACCGTAAACATGACCACGGAAGAAATAATATTGGCTGTCAACAAAGTAGAAGGTTACACCATTTAATACTGTTTTCTTAATTCCACAATACTGTCTGCGCCAACCGACGCTCACCTCAAAATGAAGAACATCTTCAATCTGATTTCCAAATTTAGCCTCTACCATGTCATAGTAGGGTAAAATCACTGCAACTTCATGTCCCGCTTTTACAAGTGATTTAGGAAGAGCGCCAATGACGTCTCCCAAACCACCTGTTTTTGAAAAGGGTGCACCCTCTGCTGCTACAAATAAAATTTTCATGAATGAATATCCTCTGTTACTTTGCTACCTTTCTTAACGACAACTGGATGTTCTGCAGTTCCTCGAATCACAACACCAGGCTCAACTTCAACACCCTTGTCCAAGATAGCATATTCTACCTGAGCTCCTTCTCCAATCACAACACGAGGGAAGAGTAGGCTATCTTTAACCAGGCTATCCTTATGGATATGAATATTACGTGATAGAACAGAATTAGCCACTTGACCTTCAATGATACTACCAGACGCAAACTGAGAAGTACTTACCTTAGATGTATTAGCATAGTAAGTTGGTTCTTCGTTCTTAACCTTTGTATAAATCTTTTGGTTTGGTGAGAAGAGAGAATAGAATTTCTGTGATTCAAGCATATCTTTATTAGCTTGGTAATAAGACTCTACAGAGTGAATATTGGCTAGGTAGCCTGTGTACTCGTAGGCGAAAGCTCCCTCTTTTGCAGCCAAATCACGTAAAACATAACGCAATTTCTCTGGATGTTCTTTTTTAGCTTCTTCTTCCAAGCGTTCAATCAACCACGGTGTATCAACGACAAAGATATCTGTAGACATATTGAACGTTTCAGCTGTTGACTTGCTATCAAAGAGTTTATGAGAAAGAACATGGTCTGTTTCATCCACTTCTAAGATTGCATTTACTTCTGAAATATCTTTCTTAGCTAGTTTTTTATAAACTACAGTGATAGGCCCTTTTGTTGTACTATGTAGATGGAAAACTTGGTTCAAATCAATGTTAATCAAGACATCGCAGTTGAGGGCAACCGTTTGGTTTGATCCAGAGCGTTTTAAATAAGTAAGAAGCTGTTGGTAGTATTCTTTTCCTACTGTGCTACTCTCCACACGAGTATTGTAAATACCTAGATAATAGTGACTGAGAAGGGTTGATAAGCCCCACTCGCGTCCTGAACGAATATGGTCAAAGACTGAGCTGATATTATCCTGCTGGAAAATACCAAAGACACTACGAACACCTGCATTAGCAAGGCTTGAAAGTGGGAAGTCAATCAAACGATATTTCCCACCAAATGGCAAACTTGCTACTGGACGGTGGTCTGTCAATGTCGACATATCGTGAAAACCAACTGTGTTTCCTAAAATGGCAGAATATTTATCAATCTTCATCTGTTGCTACCCCCACTACTTCATTATATCCTACAACTTGTACTTCATCTGTTCCATCAATTTCGACACCGTCAGAAATAATCGCACCTTCACCAATAATGGCACGTTTAATCTTAGCTCCTTGACCAATGATAGCTCCACTCATGATAACTGAATCTACTACTTCTGCTCCTTCGCGAACTTGCGCGCCTGTTGAAAGGATAGAATGTTTAACAGTTCCATCAACGAAACATCCGTCTACAACTAATGAGTCTTCCACATCAGCATTTGCTCCGAGGAAGTTTGGTGGTGAAATCAAGTTTCTTGAGTAAATCTTCCATTGACGGTTACGACTATCCAAGGCATTTTCTGGAGAAATATACTCCATGTTCGCTTCCCAAAGTGACTCAATAGTACCGACGTCTTTCCAGTAACCGCTAAATTCGTAAGCATAAACACTTTCACCTGACTCAAGGTAATTTGGAATGACATTTTTACCAAAGTCTGACATATCGACATTGCTCTTTTCAGCAGCGACTAACATATTGCGGAGACGCTGCCAATCAAAGATGTAAATACCCATAGAAGCTTTTGTAGATTTAGGTTGAGCTGGTTTTTCTTCAAATTCTACAATACGATTGTTAGCATCTGTGTTCATGATACCAAAACGGCTAGCTTCTTTCAGAGGAACATCAAGAACTGCTACTGTCAAACTAGCATTATTATCCTTATGAGACTGGAGCATAGCATCGTAGTCCATCTTATAGATATGGTCACCCGAAAGAATCAAAACATACTCAGGGTTGACACTGTCGATATAATCAATGTTTTGGTAAATAGCGTGGCTAGTCCCCTCAAACCAACGATTTCCTTCACTTGCAGAATATGGTTGAAGGATAGAGACACCAGAATTAATCCCATCTAGACCCCAACTTGAACCATTCCCGATATGGTTGTTGAGAGCAAGTGGTTGATACTGGGTGATGACTCCAACATTGTGAATACCTGAGTTGGCACAGTTTGAAAGAGCAAAGTCAATGATACGGTAGCGCCCACCAAATTGCACAGCTGGTTTTGCGATGCTTTGAGTGAGTTTACCGAGACGAGTTCCTTGCCCACCAGCAAGAATCAAAGCTAACATTTCATTCTTCATTTTCTACTCCTTTTTGGTTTTTACTTGTGACAGTTTTATCAGATTTCAAGCGGCGTTTGATTTTCCAAACACTTGCTCCCATAGCCGGTAGGGTAAAGGTCAAGGTCTGCTCATAATCTTTCCATAGTCCTTCTTGCGTTTGAACAGTTTGATTATGTTCTTTCCAAACGCCTCCCCACTCTTCTAACTCAGTATTCCAGACTTCTTCATAAATCCCTGCAACAGGCAGACCGATTGTAAAATCTTTTCGTTCAACAGGTGCCATATTAAAGACGCAGACTAGCATGTCGCCCTTCTTACCCTTACGGATGAAGGAAAGAACACTCTGGTCTCGATTATCCGCATCAATGACTTCAATACCATCATAGCTGGTATCGATTTCCCACAGACAGCGATGATCTTTGTAAAACTGGTTTAGCTGAGAAGTGAAATACTTCATCTTAGCATTCATAGGGTCTTCTAGATTAGACCATTCCAACTGCTCTTCAGATCTCCATTCTAGGAATTGGCCGTATTCACTACCCATGAAGAGCAATTTCTTACCAGGGTGACAAATTTGGTACGTATAGAGATTGCGCAAGCCTGCGAATTGATTATAGCGATCTCCCCACATCTTGTGCATCATACTCTTCTTGCCATGAACAACTTCATCGTGTGAGAATGGTAGGAGATAATTCTCCTTGAAGACATACATAAAGCTGAAAGTCACTAGGTTAAAGTCGTATGTACGATAAATCGGATCTTCTTCATAGAAACGGAGAATATCATTCATCCAGCCCATATTCCATTTGTAGTCAAAGCCAAGACCATCTGAATCCTTTGTATCAGTAATCTGAGTAGCTGATGAACTTTCCTCAGCTATCATCATCACATCTGGATGAGCTAGTTTAATGACATCATTCAAGCGTTGAAGGAAATAATATCCTTCATAGTTGAGATTACCGCCATCTTTATTCGGTGTCCATGGGGCATCATCGTAATCTAGATAGAGCATGTTGCTAACCGCATCCACGCGAATACCGTCCAAATGGTAAAAGTCAATCCAAAACTTAATGCTAGAAATCAAGAAGGACTGGACTTCATTCTTCCCAAGGTCGAAATTGAGTGCTCCCCAACCATAGTTATGAGCCTTTTTATGGTCCTGATACTCAAAAGTCGGTGTCCCATCGTAATAGGCTAAGGCATCATCATTAATAGTGAAGTGACCAGGTACCCAGTCCACAATAATCCCAATATTGTTTAAGTGACATTCCTCAACAAAATCTTGAAACTCTTCAGGACGACCATAGGCATGCTCTAAAGCAAAGTAACCCATAAGCTGATAGCCCCAACTCAAACCGAGAGGGTGAGACATCAAGGGCATAAACTCAATGTGAGTATAGTTCATCTCAACTAGGTAAGGAATGAGTTCATCTTTCAATTGAGCAAAACTATAGGGACTACCGTCTGGATTTCTCTTCCAAGAGCCAGCATGAACCTCGTAAATATTGACAGGACGCTCTTCAAAGCTTAAGCGTTTTCTACGGGCTAGCCAGAGTCTATCCTTCCATTTTTTCTCTGGAATCTCTGTTAAAATCGCTCCAGTACCAGGTCGTGCCTCATACCGTACAGCCAAAGGATCAATCTTCATAAGCTGATGACCATTTGCACGTGTGATATGGTACTTGTAAATTTGGCCTTCTTGAGCAAAACTGGTAAAGACTTCCCAGACTCCAAATTCATTCCGTTCCATCGGAATTTGATTTTCAACCCAATTGGTGAAATCCCCTACCAAGTGAACTGCCTGAGCATTGGGTGCCCAAACTCGGAAAGTATAGCCAGACTCACCATCTTTTTCTTCCCTATGCGCTCCCAGATAATGCTGGAGGTGAAAATTCTCACCTGTCATAAAGGTGCGCAATGCTTCTCTTCTATCCATATACTCCCTTTCTGCTGTAAGCGTTTTCTGTGTTTTTATTATACTACTTTTTTAGAGAAGATTCAAGTAAATTACTATACTTCTTTAAAATTATTTTGAAAATCTACAAAAAGTTCACTTTCTCGTTCAATTGTAAAGCAATATTTTTTCAAAAAAATGTGAAAACACCTTTCTTTTCTCTACTATAATACCAAAAAGTTCGTATTTTTCTATGATTATTATTGTTTTATAGCAAAAAAATAAAACCAGGAAAACAATTTCCTGATTTTACACGTTTGATGAAAATATTTATCAAATTTTCTATACAAGTGAGTTATCAACTAAGTTCTTTCTATTCGTTCACTTCCAATGATGTGTTAGAATAGCGAGATAGATGGTCTTTATAAAACACTCAAGACAGCTAGACTAATATCATCTAACACATTATCTTCTTTTGAACGACTATTAGTTACCAACATAGCTAAATTTCCTGCATTTTCAAATTGATAGGGTTCTGATTTAGCATTCACAACCACCAAGAGGTGTTCTTTCCCATGAACTTCATAGATAAGGCAGCCGCTATGTTCAATCGCAGAATGCACAAAGACATGATGGTAAATTTCATCATAGCTAGAGTAAGAAAAGGCACCAGTTTTTGTCTTCAATCGGATGACTTGACGGATAAACTCAATACTGTCTTGACGCTCATTGATCAAATCCCAGTTGACTTGGTTCACACTGTCAGGAGCATTATAGCTATTCATCGCACGCTCTCTATCATCATGGGTCAACTCACCATTCTCACCAGTCGCAACCAGTTTGGTACGACCAAATTCTTGACCGATTTCCATAAAGGCCATCCCTTGCATGAGTAGGTTCATAGCTGTGGCTGTCTCGACCTTGCGCATGATTTGTTCTGAACTTTGGTTTGGATGAAGGGTTGCCAATAAATCGTGAAGATTGTAATTGTCATGGGCTTCCACATAGTTAAGCACCTGATTTGGATGTGTATAGGTTCCTAATTCACGACTTCCTAGGATTGCTTTGGCTAGAATTGGCTCTGTCGCAGCACCGCTGACAAAACCTGACTTGATAGCACCATAAACTTCTCCACCTTTGACAGCATCACGCTGATTGTCATTAAAGAAACCAATATTTGGCATTTCGTAGGCGTTGTCTTTCTTAGCCTTATCATAAGGTGCAAGACCTGTTCCCATGTCCCAACCTTCTCCATAGAGGATAATGTTAGGGTCGATTTCATCTAAGCTTTGACGAATCATCTGCATAGTCTTGACATCATGAATCCCCATTAAGTCAAAACGGAAGCCGTCAATATTGTATTCCTGAATCCAGTATAGAAGAGAATCAATCATATACTTGCGGAACATTTCGTGTTCACTGGCTGTTTCATTTCCAACGCCTGTTCCATTCTGGAAGGTACCGTCTGGATTCATACGATAATAGTAATCAGGGACAGTTGTTTGGAAAGGTGCATCAACAACTGAGAAGGTATGGTTATAGACCACATCCATAATAACACCAATACCCGCATCGTGGTAAGCTTGAACCATGGTCTTCAAATCACGAATAACCTGAGCTGGGTCGTCTGGATTAGTTGAAAAACTAGTTTCTGGCGCGTTATAGTTTTGTGGGTCATAACCCCAGTTGTAGGTTACATTCCCATCCTCATCGTATTCTTTGTGACGGTCTGCAATTGGTTGCAACTGAACATAATTGTAGCCCAGCTTCTTGATGTAATCAAAAGCAGTTGCTTGGCCGTACTGGTTAACTGTTCCAGTCTGTGCAGCACCTAAGAAAGTTCCTCGAAGATGTTCATCCACACCTGAGGTCGGTGATTTGGTCAAATCACGAATGTGCATTTCACAAATAACTGCCTTACATGGATTTGCCAAGCGCCAAGTAGCCTCTGAACCGTGCTTGACCTCGAAGTTTGCAACTTGCTTTTCTTCATGGCTCAGGATAGCTGAACGTTTGCCATCAGGACTGGTCGCGATGGTATAGGGATCGCGTGTCACTGTTTGGTGGTGAGGGAATTGGACTTGATACTGATAAGCCTTACCAGTCAAATCTTCCTCAACATCCAAACTCCAGACACCGATTGTATTGTCCTTGTGATTATAAGAGTAGCTATTGCCTCTCTCCATCTCAAAGGTCTTCCAAACAGGAGCATCATTAGCAGCTGATTCATAAACGACAACCTGCACTTCTGTCGCTGTTGGAGCCCAGAGAGCAAAACGAGCCTGATTGTCCTCTACACGGCAACCCAATTCCCCTTGGTAGCCCCAGTGGTGGTCGAAACTAGCGCTATTGATAGCCTTGTCAAAAGCAAAAGGATTTTGATTTTTATAGAAAGGACTTGCAATTGCAGGATTTTCAGAATAATAAATTCTATCATCGCCTTCCAAAATCCAGACCTCTGTTAAGAGGGGATAGTGATTAAAACGGATAGCATATTCTTTACTAGTTTGGCCTGTGTGAACCACAAAATTCAAGCTTTCTAAGGGATGAGCACTTGGGTGTTCAAAGCTAAATAAGGCTCCAAAATAATCTTCTTGGTAAGTTAGTAAATCAATTCGTTGATCCTTACTCTTTACAAAAGAGCAAGTGTCGTATTCACCATTCTTTCGATGGTAATGAATGCGCATAGGGTAGTTATACATTTTTATTTTTCCTTTTTACTTTTTAATTCGTTTCTATTTCACTAATAAATTCTTGACTAATCTCGTCTCGATTGACAAAAAATTCGATGTGATGATGGCAGACTTGAAGTTCAACTGGGGTATCTCCTCCATATTCCCCATCTAGGTTCAGCATAAATGGTTCTTGGTCATCTAAAACTTCTAAACGTAGTTTGCTAGTTTTAAGGTATTCGATATTGACGTCTGAGACATGCTGACCACCATTAATGGCCTGTATCAATAAGCCCAACATATCAAATAGCTTGTCTGTCTTGACCAAAATCAGAGTAAAATTACCATCGTCTAACTTGGTATCAGGCGCTAACTGCTCAAACCCTCCAATGGAATTGGTCAAGGCAACAAAAATCAAGGACACCTCTCCTTCAAAGACCCCCTGATCGTGTGTGATTCTCACTGGACGAACCTTGGTCTTAGGAAACATTTCAATGCCTTTAGCAACATAGGCAAAATAACCAAGACGCGTCTTGACTTCACTTGGAACACTGTAAGTCAATTCGGTTAAGGTTCCAGCAGCGGCAATATTAATAAAATATTTGTCGCCAAAAGCTCGTCCAATATCCATATGAATGGTCTCATTTTTAGCAATAATCTGAGCAGCCGCAACAGGATCACCCATTGGAATTTTTAGGGCACGCGCATAATCATTAGTCGTACCTGTTGGGATGATAGCAAGCCGAGGTCTCTTATCGAGCGAGGCAACCCCATTGACTACCTCATTAATTGTTCCATCACCACCTGCAGCAATAATCAAATCAAAACCAGCTTTGGCTGCTCTCTCAGCTTCTTTTTGTGCCGAAAGAGGTTCTGGAGTCGTTTGAAAGGCACTGGTTTCATAGCCAATATTTTCCAAAACATCCAGCACTTCTGCTATATTTTTCTTGATAATTTCCTGCCCTGAGGTTGGGTTATAAATTAAACGCGCACGTTTTCTTTCTTCTGTCATTGTTACAAACTTTCTAGCCAAGCTTCATCTCGAACTTCGATAGCAAGTTCTTGCGCCTTTTGAAGTTTACTTCCAGCATCTGCTCCTGCCACGACGAGGTCGGTCTTTTTAGACACACTGCCTGTCACTTTGGCCCCCAGACTTTCGAGTTTACTTTTAGCTTCTGAGCGCTTGAGCCGTTCCAATTTTCCAGTCAATACCACTGTCAAACCTGACAAGGCTGCATCCGCTACTACAGTTTGACCTTTATAATCCAGATTGACCCCAGCTTCTTTCAATTCTCTGAGGAGAATTTCAGAGCCTTCTGTCGCAAAATAAGTCTGGAGACTCTTGGCAATCACACCACCCAGACTCTCAATACTAGCCACTTCCTCTGGATCTGCCTGAACCAGATTTTCAATTGAGTGGAAATGTTGAAGTAAAAGCTGACTGGCCTTGTTTCCGACATGGCGAATTCCCAAACCAAATAAGAGCTTCTCGGCAGAATTTTCCTTAGATGCTTGGATAGCCTGATACAGTTTAGCAGCGGACTTTTCCTTGATCCCCTCTAAAAGGAGGAAATCTTCTTCTTGCAAACGATAAATATCCGCCACATCCTTGACTAAATTAGCAGCAAAGAGTTTCTCAACAATAGATGGACCAAGGCCTGTAATATTCATAGCATCACGAGAAGCAAAGTGAATCAAGCCTTCCATGATTTGAGCAGGGCAACGCGGATTGATACAACGCAGGGCCACTTCATCTTCAAAGTGCAGCAAGTCAGAGTTACAACTTGGACAGTTTGTAGGGATATCCAGTTTCTCTTCAGAAACCCGTTTGGACTCTACTACACGTAAAACGGCAGGGATAATATCTCCAGCCTTATAAACGATAACCGTATCATCTTTTCGGATATCTTTTTCAGCAATATAATCCACATTGTGCAGAGTCGCACGGCTAACAGTTGTACCAGCTAGTTGTACTGGTGTTAGATTCGCAGTTGGGGTTACAACACCCGTACGGCCAACTGTCCAATCAACTGATAAGAGTTGAGCTTCTTTTTCTTCAGCTGGGAACTTGTAGGCTACTGCCCACTTTGGAGCTTTAACGGTAAAGCCAAGTTCTTCTTGGCCTGCTAGGTCGTTGACCTTGATTACCACTCCATCAATATCGTAAGGCAGATTTTCTCGTTCTTGTCCAACTTCTTGGATAAAATTCCAGATTTCATCCATGCTTTCAGCCAGAATTCGCTTAGGATTAACCACAAAACCTAGTTGTTCTAGGTGCTTCAAAACCTTTTCTTGACTATCACGAGTTGACGGGCTGGCTTCTTGATAGAGGAAGGTAGCAAGATTGCGCTTGGCAACTACTGCTGTATCCAACTGTCGCAGGGTGCCTGCTGCCGCATTACGAGGATTGGCAAATTCAGGCTCTCCATTTTCTTGTCGTGCTTGGTTGACCTGGTCAAAAGAAGCGCGTGGCATATAACATTCCCCACGAACTGTGATATCTAGTTCTTCTGGCAAAGTCAAAGGAATGTCCTTAACACGTTTGAGATTTTCTGTGATATTTTCTCCAATAGAACCGTCTCCACGTGTTGCACCAACAACTAAAATCCCCTTTTCATAAGTCAGCGAGATAGATAAGCCATCGATTTTCAGCTCACAAATATAGGTCGGATAAGCCACTTCCTTACGAACACGCGCATCAAATGCTTCAAGCTCCTCACGTGAAAAAGCATCCTGCAAACTATAAAGAGGATACTGATGACTGTATTTTTCAAAACCATCTAAAATCTTGCCACCAACACGATGGGTCGGACTGTCTGCTAGCACTTGATCTGGATAGGCAGTTTCTAACTCAACCAACTCTCGGTAAAGGCGATCATACTCACTGTCTGAAACCGAGGGATTATCGCTGGTATAGTACTCAGCCGCATAGCGATTGAGCAAGGCGACTAACTCATTCATTCTTTTATTCATAAGACCATTTTACCATAAACTAAGCCCTCCTCACAAACGAGAAGGGCGGAAAAAACACTTAGTTTGAAATTATTTTTGAAACTCAAGCAGCCTTATATCAATTTTTCAAAATGAGTTCGAACATAAATAAACGATATACAAGACAAGATGATAACACCACTTCCAATTATCAGGAAAGAAGAGAGATGTACACTTGGCAAGACTGTCATAAATCCTTTTGCAATAGGCATAAATAGAATAGCTAAGGTAAAAATTGTACTCAGTACTCTCCCAAGAAATTCGCTCTCAACCTTGGTTTGTACTTGAGTAAAAAAGTGAATATTAAAAATCGTCATAAACAATTCACAAACTAAATTTCCAGAAAAGGAAAGAAAATTTGGAAGTGGTAGTCCCATCATAAAAACTCCGACACCTGTCAAAGCCAGTAAAATCAAAAGATTATAAACACTTGCCTTTACTTTGCTAGCTAGAATAGCTCCCACAATGGAACCAATAGCCCCCATAGTTAAAATACTTGCATAGGCTCCTTCTGACCCGTAAAGCTGATTCGAAAAGGGAAGTAGAAATTCAAAAGCTGCAAAAAAGAAATTAACGCTGGAAGCTACCAGCAAAAGGAAAAAAATTTCTTGCTGATGCCAGATATAGTGTAACCCATCCTTGATATCTACAAACATATCTCTCCCAGTAAAAGCCTTTTTCTCTTGAACTCCTACTTCCTCTTTTGGAAGGAAAGCCACTAGAACAAAAACAATGAAAAAAGTCAGCGAGTCTAGCAGTAGCGTCATATGGAGACTTGCAAACTGTAAAACAAGGAAGGAAAGAACAGGAGAGCTAACACCTACAACCTGCAAAACCAGCTCTAAGCGAGAGTTATAGATCACAATCTCATCTTTCTCAACAACCTCAGTTATAATGGCCTTATTTGCAGGTCTAGAAAATGCAAAAGCAATAGCCTGAACAATATTGGCAACAATCAAAGCTCCAATCATCCAGCTATCATTCCTTATGAAAGAAATAGCCAGACAAAGAATCCCACAAACAAGATCTGCCGTCATTAAAATCTTACGACGAGAAAAACGGTCTGAAATAACTCCGCCAAAGGGATTGACGAGAATAGATGTGACGAGCTCAGAAATCTGATACATTCCTAAAACTGTCTGTCCTATAGTCCCCATAGAAGCCAACCAGACACTATTTCCATAATCATAGAGCATATTTCCCATTTTATTGATAGCCCCACGGCTAATCAACTGCACTGCATAGCGATTCATATTAAAGCTCCTCTCAAATTTTGAAACTATTGTATCAAAACCGAAAGGAGCTTTTTATTTTTTCCCTTATTTGGGAAAATTAACTTTTGACAAATTTTTCGTAGTGTTCCTGATAATAGGCTACTTGCTCTGGAAGACCTAACACATCAAAAATATGCATGGCCTCTTGCATCTGCTTACAGCCTTCTTTACACTGTCCTTTTTGATATAAGGCAAAACCTTTTAAATAATGGAAAACATTACGCTCATAAAGCTTAATACCTTTGTCAATAATCTTCTCTGTATAAGCCTCAAAATAGTTGGCATTATAAAAAGAAGAATGCTCTAAACAATGCTGGTAACAATTGAGGGCCAAAATCAAAACTAATCTCTTATGGCGACTAATCTCTTGGTAAAATTCCTCCCTCTCCATAACTTCTCTACCAATCCGAGTGACATAGTCTACATCGTAGAAACTATAGAGGTTACCGAAAAGAATCAACTCATACATGGTCCATTCTTCTGTTTTGAAGAGATAATCTGCTACCTTATCCAAATCATCCTGCTTCATATCATAAGTCGCATCTCTTTGACAAATCAGACCTTGTAGCAAAATCCAGTTCAGCTCAAAATAAAGGGAAGTCGTCGAACTCTTAGACTTTTCAAGTTGTTCTCTTTGAAGCTTTTGAAAACCTGCAATATCGTTTGAATAGTAAAGTGGGATAATCTGTGCCATCATAGACACATGTTCATGATTATGAAAATTCCTTGCCTTATCCATGAAATTTTCGATTGTTACATGAATGTTATCCAAAATCTCAAAGAAACGGGAGACTGCCAGGTCAGACTCCCCAAGCTCAAAGCGAGATAACTGAGAGGTAGAGCAGGATTCGCCTGCTGCTTCCTTTAAAGAATAATTTCCACTTGTTCGAAATTCACGAAATACTTTTCCAAGATGTTCCATCTTTACACCTGATCTGATAATTCTTCCCACTCAAGCATAGCTTCTTCCTGACGATGGCTGATTTTGTCCAGCTCAGCCTGTAATTCCATGAGTTTGTCGGCATCGTTTGTTTCCAACATTTGTTCAGAAATGGCTTGGCTTTGACTTTCTAGCTCTTCAATTTCAGCTTCTAGACTTTCGATTTGTCGCATGAGTTTGCGAACTTCTTTTTGACTTTCTTTCTGGGCCTGATAGTCATTGACTGGACTTGCTTCCTTTGCTTGATTGCTAGTTGAAGCTTCCTCAGTCTGACTCATTTCTGCTGTTGCTTTCTTCTCAACATAGTAGTCGTAATCTCCAAGGTAGAGAGTTGAACCATTCTCAGACAATTCCAAAACATGAGTTGCCACACGATTGATAAAGTAACGATCATGACTGACAAAAAGCAAGGTACCATCAAAGTCAATCAAGGCATTTTCTAGCACTTCCTTACTATCAATATCCAAGTGGTTGGTCGGCTCATCCAGAATCAAAAAGTTATTGTTTTCCATAGACAATTTAGCTAAAAGCAAACGAGCTTTTTCGCCACCAGACAGCATGCCAACTGATTTTTTGACATCATCTCCTGAGAAAAGGAAGGCACCTAGACGGTTACGGATTTCAACTTCTGGTGTCAACTTAAAATCATTCCAGAGTTCATCCAGTACAGTATTACTTGGTGTCAGCTTGCTTTGGGTCTGGTCATAGTAACCAACCTCAACATTAGCGCCAAAGCGCTTTTCCCCCTTGATAAAAGGAATCTGGTCCACAATAGACTTGATAAAGGTTGACTTGCCGATACCATTTGGACCAACGATAGCGACAGCATTCATCTTACGAAGATCTAGGTTGATAGGTTGTGACAAGACTTCCCCGTCATAACCAATAGCCGCATTTTCAACAGTCAATACAACATTACCAGAGTTTTTTTCCGACTGGAAGGTCATATTGGCTGCTTTCTTGCCAGCTTCAGGTTTATCCAAACGTTCCATTTTTTCCAGTTGTTTACGTCGAGATTGGGCACGTTTGGTCGTTGAAGCTCGGACTAGATTGCGATTGACAAAGTCTTCCAGAGCCGCAATCTCCTTCTGTTGCTTTTCATAATTTTTTGCCTCAGTAGCTAGCTTCTGCTCCTTCAACTCAACAAAACGAGAGTAATTCCCTACATAGCGATCCAAGGAATGCTTGGTCAAATCTAGCGTAATCGTCGCAACCTTATCCAAGAAATAACGGTCGTGGCTAACAATAATGAGGGCACCGCTATAGTTTACCAAGTAATTCTCTAGCCAGGCAATGGTTTCAATATCCAAGTGGTTGGTTGGTTCGTCCAATACCAAAAGATTGGGCTTTTCAAGGAGCATTTTAGCAAGTGCCAAACGAGTATTTTGACCACCTGAAAGTTCAGCTATTTTCATCTGCCACATAGACTCGTCAAACTTGAAACCATTCAAAATCGCTCGAATATCAGCTTCATAGGTAAAGCCACCTGCTTGGTGAAAATTTTCAGATAAGCGGTCGTAATCTGACATCAGCTTATTTAAGTCCTCACCAGACTTTTCACCCATCTCCAGCTCCATCTGACGAAGTTGTTTCTCAGTCCGACGCAAGTCATCAAAGACATGAAGCATCTCATCGTAGATGGTATTTTCAGACTCAAAACGGCTATCTTGGGCTAGGTAAGACAGAGAAATATCTTTTTTCTTATTGATTTCTCCGCTAGTTAGCTCCTCTTCTCCAACTAAAATCTTCAAAAGAGTAGACTTACCTGCACCATTTTTCCCAACAAGGGCAATCCGGTCTCGTTCATCAACCTGCAGGTTAATATTATCGAAAAGAACCTCTCCTGCAAAAGAACGTTCAATTTTATTAGCTTGTAAAATAATCATACAAACAGTATAGCATGTTTCCCTAAGGCATTCAAGATAATCGTAAGTATTTTAGCGAAGAACTTGTAACATAAAATAAATTATGTAAAATTTGTATTGGATTCCTTCGCTATCTTGTTGGATTTTCTAATAAGCTAATCTTGCTTCAAATAGTTATCGCACAATTCTATTATTTAATTCTTTTCATTATATACGTACGTATAGCGGATTGAAATAAGATGAGAACAAATCGATTGAGGAAGTAAAATTAATTTCTATAAATGTTTTAGAAATTGTTTCGTACTATTTTAGATTCAACTACTATATATACAATATTTTCGGAGCATTCAACTTTTTAACTCTATTTATTACTAGATTTCATAATTAAAAAGCCTACTGACCAAGCTAGAAAGCTTGATACAATAGGCTTTTTAAAGGCTGATTATTTAACAGCGTCTTTAAGAGCTTTACCAGCTTTGAATGCTGGAACTTTAGAAGCTGCAATTGTCATTTCTTTACCAGTTTGTGGGTTGCGACCTTTACGTTCTGCACGCTCACGAACTTCAAAGTTACCAAAACCGATCAATTGAACTTTTTCACCAGCTGCAAGATAGTCAGCTACTGCTGCAAATACAGCTTCAACTGCTGCTGCTGAGTCTTTCTTAGTCAATTCTGTAGCTTCTGCTACTTTAGCGATCAAATCTTGTTTGTTTGCCATGTTAACGATTCCTCCAAATAATTTCTAATTAACAAATATAATCATATCCTAAAATCCCTTTTAGGTCAAGTTAAAAACGCTATTTCTTCCCATTTTCTTTATTTTTTTAGGAATGGTAACGTACCAAAATAGCCCAAGAGTTCTCACCTGTGTGAGTTTGAATAATGGAACCCGTTTCCAAAACAGAAATTGGCTTTTCAACATAAGCTTGTAAGCTTTCTTTCATCTCTTTTGCCCAATCATCACTACCAGAATATGAAATTCCAATCTCTGCTACAGAACGTTCAGAGAGAGATGTTATCAACTCATCTAACCATTTTTTAAAGGTTTTAGCTCCACGACCTTTAACCATTGGCTGCAATTCATGGTCTTTCATTTGCATGACAACACGGATATTGAGAAGGGAGCTCAACAATCCAGTTACACGGCCAATTCGTCCACCTTTGACAAGATTTTCCAAAGTTGAAACACCAATATAAAGCTCTGTATGGTTTTTAACCTCTTCTACATGAGATAAAATTGTCTCCATATCTTTACCTTCTTGAGCTAACTTCGCAGCCTCAACAACTTGGAATTTCAGGGCTTGGTCAGTGAAGGAACTATCAACAACAGTCACGTCGGCAGTAGATAGGCTAGCACCTTGACGCGCTGCTTCTACAGTACCCGAAAGAGCATGGGACATATGAATAGCAAGAATCTGGCTACCATCCTTGCATAGGTTTTCAAACACTTCAGCAAAGACACCTACAGGCGGCTGGCTTGTTTTCGGAAGATTCTTAGCTTCTTGCATCAAGTGAAGAAATTTACCTTCTTCTTTCAAATCAGCATCAGAATAAACAACATTATCAATCATTACAGATAATGGAACAATTGTAATATCTAATTGCTTTACTAGTTCAGGTTCAATAGTAACAGATGAATCGGTTACAATCTTAATTTTTGTCATAGTATCAATCTTTCTATTTTAGGATTCAGATTGGTTTCCTTGCTTCTAATTATATCAAAAAAAAGATTAAAAATCCTAATGGAGTCAATCAAATTTTCCGTAAAATTTGATATAATCAACTTATAAGAAAAGAGGTGTCCTATGATTAAAAAAATTTACCCCATTTTTACCATTTTACTAGGTGCTGCTATTTATGCTTTTGGACTGACTTATTTTGTAGTTCCCCATCATCTCTTTGAAGGAGGGGCGACAGGCATTACCCTCATCACCTTTTATCTTTTTAAAATCCCTGTTTCCCTCATGAACCTGCTGATTAACATTCCCCTTTTCATCCTAGCTTGGAAGATCTTTGGAGCTAAATCCCTCTATTCTAGTTTACTAGGAACATTAGCTTTGTCCGCCTGGTTAGCTTTTTTTGAGCATATTCCCCTTCATATTGATCTTCAAGGTGATTTACTAATCACAGCCCTTATAGCGGGAATCCTATTAGGAATTGGCCTTGGAATTATTTTTAATGCTGGAGGTACAACTGGCGGAACTGATATTCTAGCTCGTATTCTCAACAAATACACTCATATATCCATAGGAAAACTGCTCTTTATCTTAGATTTTTGTATTCTCATGTTGATTCTCCTAATCTTCAAGGATTTGAGATTGGTTTCCTACACGCTTTTGTTTGATTTTATTGTTTCTCGTGTTATTGATTTGATTGGTGAAGGAGGATATGCCGGCAAAGGCTTTATGATTATCACAAAACGTCCTGACCAACTTGCTAAGGCAATTAATGATGACCTCGGAAGAGGTGTTACTTTTATTTCTGGTCACGGCTACTATAGTAAAGAAAATTTGAAAATCATCTACTGTATTGTCGGTAGAAATGAGATTGTGAAAATGAAAGAAATGATTCATCGAATCGATCCTCAAGCCTTTATAACCATTACAGAAGCCCATGAAATCCTAGGAGAAGGATTCACCTTTGAAAAAGAATAAAAAGAGGTAGTGTAGTGATCTCAAAAGTTAGACTACATCATCTATCTTTTGGGTTACAGACAACCTCTTTTTTGTTTTATTTACTCAAGCTCTTAAGACCAATTCCGAGTTACTTCTTCATCAGTCTTTAACTGATCCACTAATTGGTCAACTGAGTCAAATTTGGTCATATCTCGAATGCGATCAAGCCAATAAACCATGACGGTTTCCCCATAAATATCTTGATTAAAATCAAAAATATTGACTTCAAAACGTGCTTCTTCTCCATCAAAGGTCACATTTTTCCCGACACTAGCCATAGCACGATACTTCTGTCTTTGAATCTCAACATCAACGACATAAACGCCATCTGCTGGCATATAAGTACGGTCTAAAAGCACTAAATTCGCTGTCGGATAACCAATTGTACGACCACGAGCATTACCATGAACCACCATACCTCTTGATGGAAGCGGTGCCCCCAAAAGTTTTCCTGCTTCTTTCACATCTCCATCTAAAATAGCTTGACGGATACGAGTTGAACTAATCTTTCCTTTCTCATCTTCTACAGGTGGAACAATGATAACTTCTCCATCAAAGTAATCCTTTAAATCTTCTGCTGTTTTTTTGTCAGAACCAAATGTATAATCAAAACCTGCAACAATAATTTTGGCATTCATAGCCTTGATATAAGTTGCAAAAAATTCTTCTGCCGTGAGACTAGCGAATTGACTACTAAAATCAAGGAGATATAATTCTTCTACACCTTCGCGCTTTAATTTTCTTTCACGTTCAGCAGGGTTCAAAATATGCAAAAACAAATCTGGATGATAAGGCTCTAAAGCGATCTTTGGAGATTCATTAAAGGTCATAACGACGATAGGCAATAAATCCTTTCTCGCAGCCTTGTTGGCAACACGAAATAATTCTTGATGCCCCTTATGTATGCCATCAAAATAGCCGAGAACAACGACTGAATCAGATGGTGTGCCAATATCTTTTTGGTTTTTTATAGGAATAGTAATAATCATAAAATAATTATATCATAGCGATAGCTATTTCTGGAACAGAAAATCTGAAATGTCGTTTTTTTCACCTGAAGTGTAGCTGTTTTCAAAAAGCACTTCACTCTATCGTTGCTTAACTATGAACTTTGCAATATTCTTCTCAAAAACTTGTAGGACATCTTCAAAAGTTTGAAAGGAGTGATTAGACTTGTTCGGTAACCATAAAGTGTCATACTATGCTTATGTATGAAAAAGCAATGCAACTAACTCCTGAGAACTTTAAATTACTAATTGGTGCCGAAAAGGTAGAATTTAGAATCGAGGTACACCTATGGCTGTAAAATTTACAAAATGAGACAACTTGGGCAAGATGTTTGAAGAATTTCCTAAACTCCCTGATTTGAAGCAAGTCACTTTCCCTGATGACAAAGAAAAAGCCAAAGCAGCAAAGAAAAACTAGATGACTGCTTTCCAACAACTCCCATCTAATGTGCTTCAGACTGGGTTATTTTTCTCTCCATCTGTTATCTTGGATTCTCGCTAAAGAATATCTTTTTCCTTATCAGAAGGAACGGCTCAAGCCATTCAGACAAGTGAAGGGATGACAAGCCAATATTTGAAACCAGATACCAGTTCTTATTTCATTTTACTATATTAAAAAGTATGGGTACCAAACAAAAAACAGGCTCTCCGAAAACTCGGAAAGCCTTATTTAATGCTACTTCTAGCTTCCTCGCCTTTACAGTTCAAGGCTCGGGATAAAAAGGTTCACTGAACCTTTTTATTTAGCGATTGGGTAAACAGAAACTTGTTTTTTATCGCGTCCTTTACGTTCAAAGCGTACTACGCCTTCAACTTTAGCGAACAAAGTATCGTCTCCGCCACGACCAACGTTTACACCTGGATAGATGTGTGTACCACGTTGACGGTAAAGGATTGATCCACCTGTTACAGTTTGTCCGTCAGCTGCTTTAGCTCCAAGACGTTTTGCTTGTGAATCACGTCCGTTTGATGTAGAACCTCCACCTTTTTTGTGGGCGAAAAGTTGCAAGTTGTTAAGAGTCATTTTTAACATAATGTTTTCCTCCGTGTTAGTTTTCTGTGATAACTCTGGTTTGGACGAACTCAGACGAGTTCTCCGATAAGTTTGCCATACCTAAGAAAAATGATTCAAAGAATAACTGGGTCATTTCTCTCTGGTGTGAAGGAAGATCTTTTGGAATTTCAACCATCAGATAACCACCTTCATCTTCGTTTAATTCTAGGATTGGTTCATAGCCTGCAAATTTCTCAATAGAATTGATAAAGTTAATGGCAAGCGTAGAAACCGATGCACACACGACATCTAAGCCGCATTCGCCACTCTCGGCGTGTCCAGTAATTTCCGCATTCCTCAGCTCGCCATCTTCGGCTCTCTCAAAGACTGCTTGTATCATGTGTTCTCCTTAAAATTAAGCGTTGATTGCGTTGATGACAACTTTAGTATATGGTTGACGGTGACCTTGTTTACGGTGGCTACCTTTTTTAGGTTTGTACTTGTAAGTAACCACTTTCTTTTGTTTTCCTTGTTTTTCAACAGTTCCAACCACAGTAGCTCCAGCAACAAGTGGAGTTCCGACAACAGTGTTTTCACCACCAACAAGAACAACTTCGTTAAAAGTAACTTCTTGACCAGCTTCAACGTTCAATTTTTCAACGTAAACTGCTTGACCAACTTCAACTTTAACTTGTTTTCCGCCAGTTTTGATAATTGCGTATGTGCTCATTATGCACCTCCTATGATTTTTATGGGTTTCCCCGAATTTTTTGTGAAGACTCGCCTAGCATCGTGGGACGAACCACTTAAACTTGAATAATCGAGCAACGATGTTCGTGCGGTTGCACAGGATTGTGCATAGTCAACTCTCTAAGTATAGCATATCTCCTATTTTCTTACAAGTAATAACACCTAAAATCAAGCTTTTTCTTTTACTTTTTTCCGCCACGAGGCAAAAAGCATGCTGATATAAAAAATGCTCATCATAATAGGAACACCAAGAATGGTCTTTTCATGATAGAAAATCGTCAAATAGGCTGAAAAGACAACGCCAAGGATAAAACTACTAAGCAGGCTAACAAATATGAACCCTTCACGCAAAAAAGGAGTGTGCTTAGTTCGGAAATAATTTCCAAAAGCTAGCATTGTTCGTTTGATATTCCCTGTCATAAAGGCATTATTATAAGCAATACCCGAAACCTCACCAAAGGCAGTTGTCACCAGTCCCATACAGAAGGCCAAGGGCGGCACTAGATAGATATTATCTACAGTTTGTGGCACAAAACCAATAATTATTGATAAGATTACCAAAGGAATCAGTGACAGAATTGGCTTTTTCACAATTCTCAATTTTTCCCTATAAATGGTTAGTAAAAAAACTCCCAGCATAAACGCTATTAAGGTTAAAAGCTTATCCCTAACATCCGAAACATTATTCTGTATTAGCTCTACCGAAAGAAAGACAACATTTCCAGTTTGTCCAGCTACAAGGGTATTCCCGCGAACAATAAAAGTGTAAGCATCCACATATCCAGCACAAAACGTCAAAAAAAGTGCTAACCTTTTAGACTGACGTGATATTTTTCTTATAGGTAATAACCTCATTTTCCCTCCCATTGTATTTTCTCTTAGAAATATTGTACCATTTTCTTTCTAAAAAATCGTAGGCTACCATTTAGATTTTACTATTAGCATAAAAATAATAATAGACAACTATTTATCCGAAAATAGATAGAGGTAGCATGTTTGTAGACAAAGCATACAAACCTTTAGTAAAATCATTTCCATGAAACTAGAATAGAGCCCCTCTTAACAAAAATAATTATTTTAATTTATTTCTAATCACTCCTTGATATAAATAACTCTCACCAATAAAAGACTATGTCTTAAAAAAATGGTATAATCCCGACTTTATCACTTAATTTTCCGCCGACCTTACTTAATCCCTTGGTACATCTGGATTTTCCGACTATTTTTCAACTTTTTGTTTGTTGTATATA
>NZ_VMKV01000063.1:0-4793 GCF_013276335.1 Streptococcus sp. 2100
GTGTTTTGAGCAACCTGCGTCTAGCTTCCTAGTTTGCTCGTTGATTTTCATTGAGTATAAGTGTTCTAGTAAGGCTTTCATTTACCTTACGTTCATAATATACTACATTAGTCAGAAAAGGTCAAGGATTTTGACTTAGATTGACCAATATTTTTTAAAAAGCAAAAACACCCTGAAACATCAGGGTGCCATTCTTACATCAAATATAAAATTGCTAGGGTCAGGAGACTTGCTAGAAGCCCCACTCCCCAAAAGAAGAAGTCAACCTTCCACTCGCTCCAAGGATTTCCTTTACCAGAAAATCCTCCAAGCTCAAAATGGTGATGGACAGGCGTCATACGGAAAATACGTTTGCCACCAGTCATTTTGAAATAAGTTACTTGCATCATGACCGAAGTTGTTTCAAAAACATACACAATTCCGATAACCAAGAGAGTCCATTCTTGGTGGAGGGCCATAGAAATAGCTGCCAGCATTCCACCTAAAGCCAAGCTTCCCACATCTCCCATAAAGACCTTAGCAGGCTTATGGTTAAAGACGAAGAAACCGAGCAAACCACCAATCATGGCTAGAATCACTAGAAGAATATCCATCTGGCCTTGCACATAGGCAATAACTCCATAGGCAGACAAACTAATCACAACGGAAATACTAGCTAGACCGTCAATACCATCTGTCAAGTTGACTGCGTTTGAAAAACCGACCAGCCAGAAAAGGGCGAAGAAAATATAGAAAATCCCTAGATGCACTTGGTAGCCAAAGACAGAAAGCATATCGCCACCGCGCTCATAGAAAAGGTAGAAAATGACGCCACCTAGAAGCTGAAGAGCCAATTTCTGTTTGGGGTTAAGCCCCTCATTGATTTTACGAAAGACCTTGAGAAAGTCATCTAAAAATCCGACAAGGCCATAAAGGACCAAGATGAACAAAATCATTCCCACATTATTGGTCAATTGTTTTGAAAAAAGAGCAAGAAGGAAACTCACCACAACTGCAGCAATGAGGAAAATAAGTCCCCCCATAGTTGGCGTGCCAGCTTTTGCCTGATGCTGTTTGACATCCTCATGCATCTGCTGGCCTGTAATTTGCGCCTTTCTATAAAATTTGATAAAGGCCGGAATTCCTACTAAAGTTAGTAAAAATGTCACAATTCCAGCACTGATGGAAATAAACATATTAGTCTCCTAAAGTTAATGTAATTTTTTTAATGTCCTTGATAGCTGTGTTAGCACGAACATCTTGCTTCTGCACAGTAGAGCCCGAACCTTCAAATTCAAGTTCTATATTGAGCCACTTAGCAAAGGTCTCAGCAGTCTCTTTTGTCCAACCATACATATCTGGAACTTCCTCTGCTTTATCAGATAAGATCAGGACTTGCTGGTTCGGAGAAAGATTCTTCCCTTCTTCAGCAGAACTGTTTTTAATCTTCGTTCCTGTTCCCACAACAATAGGTTGTACAAGATTGCGACGCAATTCTTCTGCTAAATCACCAGGTGAAATATCCTTGACACTAGGCATAGGATAAGGACTTTGTTGACTTACTTGCTCCAAAGCTTTAGCTGCTGTTTGAAGATTGAGAGAGTCTTTCATAGCTGAAGCCCGCTCCAAGATAGGATTGGCAAATTCTCCCAACTGAATACCTGAATAATGTTCAGGTTGTTGGACCGTCACATACAAGATAAAATCAGGATTTTCAGCTGGATTCATCGACACAGCCGAAAAAATGTAATTGGTCGTACCAACTAAGTAACCTCCATTTTTCTCATCGGCAATCTGAGCCGTACCGGACTTGAGGGCGACATTTTGACCAGGAACAGTTACAGTTGGCTTGCCTGTGCTGTGGTTATACATGGTTCCATAAACTGGATCTGTTCCTACCAAAACCATGTTGGTTCGAGTTAGACTGGCTGCATCTTTAGAAACAGGATTTCCTACAATCTCTTTTTGAGATTTCCGAACAGATTGGTCATTTGGGTCATACAAGGCACTGATAAATTTAGGTTCTAGCATGACGCCATCATTGGCAATAGCGGTAAAGGCACGAATCATTTGCGTCTGGGTCACTGAAATCCCTTGCCCAAATGAGCTTTGCCCAATGCTGACAATATTATCCGCAGGAAGTTGCCCAGCATACTCATCCGTCAAACCGAAACGGGTCGGAACACCAAATTTAAAGCGATTAAGATAATCAAGCCAGGTAGCATCTCCCATCTTTTGCTCAAGAAGGGTCATCCCAACGTTACTTGAGTGAGCGAACCCTTGAGAAAAGGTCATCATTCCTCCGACAGTTAATCCTTCATTGACGTCCCAATCTCGGGTAGTAACATCTGCTACTTTTAACTCACTACTATTGAAAACTTCTCCTCCTGGGAAAGTATTATTATCAATAGCAGCAGCGAGCGTCATGACCTTCATGGGTGACCCTGGCTCATAGTTACTTTGATAGAGGATATCACGCCAAACAAAGTCCTTGGTAAGTCCTTCCTTAGTATCGGCATCAAAGGTTGGTCTCTGCGTCGTTGCAAGAATCTCCCCCGTTTTAGCACTAACCAAGGTAGCCGTCATATACTTGCCTTTTATTTTTTCTTGAAAGGCATTCATCTGTGTCTCCATGAAGGACTGAAGGGTGCTGGAAATAGTTGTATAAACATCCTTGCCATTCACAGTCTTCTGTGATATCTGTTCCGTACCTGGAACAATATTCCCTAAACGGTCTTTTTCATAGGTAATAATCCCATCTGTCCCTGCAAGAATAGTATTCAAGGAACTCTCCATTCCAGAGGTTCCCAGCAAGCTCTTGCTTCCATCTTCATTTTCATGGAGCTGAGCTAATCCGATAAAACTAGAAGCAAATTGTCCGTTTGGGTAACTACGATTGGGACTGGTTGTAAAATCAATCCCCTTGACCTCTGCAGTTTCCAACTCTTTTTTGATAGACATCATATTGGCATAGGTAATCCCATTGCCCTTCGAACCAAAGGAAACTTGCTTGAGATTAGGTTGCGAGAGTTGCTCTCTTACATAGGATTCTTCCATGTCCAGATACTTATGAAAGACCTCTGCAACCTTGTTAAATTGTGTTTTTTCTACGTAAAGAATCTTACCCGTTGCTGACTTATAGTTCTCATCAATAACCGCATAGACATTATAAGATGTCGCATCCTCAGCAATCGGGACTCCATTTCGGTCATAAATAGTCCCACGTTTGGCAGGAACTGTACGGGTGGTTTGATGAACCTTCTTAGCTTCCTTCGCTAAATCTGTTCCAAAGCGAGTGCCCGTCCCAATAATGACCGCAAAATTGACTAAAAAAACGGCAAAAACAAAGACAGATAATAAACTCAGACTTTTTCCAACTCTGCGTCTGTTTTCAGCCGGCGATTTCCGATTTTTGGTCGCATAACGGATTACTTTTTTTGTCCACTTCATATCTTACTCCGCTATTCGAATATTTTCATTGTTTAATTGCAAATCGTGTGAATTGGCAATTTCTTTCAAACGTTCTGCACGTAATAGTTCATTGACCTCTTGCTTGGCATCGTCCAATTCGGTCTTCTTTTCCTCTATCTGCGCATTGATTTTTGTCAAATCATTCTGCACTTGCAAGAGCTTGGTCTGCATAAAAATAATACTAATGGCTACAATAAGAGTGGTTACAGCAATGGAAAAGTAAAAAGCTTTTTCCACACGCGAAAACCGTTTAAGTTGCATCTGTAGTATTTGACCTGTTTTTTCCATTCTTTCTGCCATCTTTTTCCCTCTTACTTGTGAATTTTTCTGGCCACGCGCAACTTGGCTGAGTGCGAGCGGTTATTGGCTTCTAATTCTTCTGCACTTGGCAAGATTGGCTTACGGGACACCAATTCCATCTTGGGCTTGAGATCATCTGGGATGAAGGGTAAGCCTTTTGGAACTTCAACTGTTGAAGCTTCCTTGAATAACTGCTTGGTCAAGCGGTCTTCCAAGGAATGAAAGGTAATCACTGAAATCCTACCATCCAGAGCCAACATATTCATAGCCTGCTGGATGGACTCATCTGCCGCTCCCAGTTCATCATTGACTTCAATTCGAATAGCCTGGAAAATCTGCTTAGCAGGATGACCCTTCTTCTTGAGCTCCTTGGCAGGTTTGGCCGACTTGATAATCTCTGCTAACTCAGTCGTAGTCTCGATTGACTTGACTTCACGTGCTTGTTCAATCTTACGCGCAATCTGTTTAGAGAATTTGTCCTCTCCATACTTGAAGAAAATACGGACCAAGTCATGATAGTCATAATGGTTCACCACTTCATAGGCTGTCAGACTAGCATCCTGATTCATCCGCATGTCCAGTGGCGCATCCTTTTTATAAGAAAAACCACGCTCACGCTGGTCTAATTGAGGACTAGACACTCCCAAGTCATAACAAATTCCATCAATTTCCTGAACACCAGCTTCGCGCAAACGTGCCTGTAAATGACGGAAGTTATCCTTGATAAAGGTCACCATTCCCTTTTCAATGTAAGGTGCCAAGCGTTTTTGCGCATTGTCAATGGCATTCTGGTCCTGGTCAAAGGCATAGAGATGACCTTTTTCACTTAATTTACTTAATAAATACTCGCTATGGCCTGCTCCACCCAAAGTCGCATCAACGTAGATACCGTCGGGCTTTACGTCAAGCATATCAATCGTTTCGTGGAGTAAGACCGTTACATGATGAAATTCTTTTGTCATATCTTATCTATTTTACCACAAATCCGACCAGCTTGCACTAGTCAGACAAATAGGATAAGGAGGCCAAATTTCAAGTTCAAG
>NZ_VMKV01000064.1:0-9134 GCF_013276335.1 Streptococcus sp. 2100
ATATCTACGGCAAGGCGAAGCTGACGTGGTTTGAAGAGATTTTCGAAGAGTATTAGAATTATAAAAAACGCATAATATCAGATGTAGATAATTTGATATTATGCGTTTTATCATGAAAAGATTTTCTAAATCATCTCCTCAAATTGATTTTTTCACAGTCTAAAATATTTGATAGATAAACTATGAATTGGAGTTATTCTGACTCCTTACGAAAGCTAAATAATCCAGCAGTTAGAGTTAACATTCCAAATAGGGTGGCGAGAATTGAGTGATTTTCTCCAGTATTTGGCAAAGTCTTAGCTACTTGTTTCGAAATAGTTTCAGTCTTAGTTGCTAACGACTCAGCTTGAGTTTTTGTACTACTTGCGTCATTTCCTTTTTGTTCAGTATTACTACTATTTACAACTGGAACAGGAGTTGTACTACCTCCGTTATTGCGGCTTGCGGCAACTTTGAAAGTCATAGCATAGATACTGAAGTGATTGGTTTCAAAAGTCACCTTATCTGTATCTTGTTTGAACTTCAATGCCTGTAAAGTACCATCTGGAGCAACATAGTAAACATTTTCAACTGGCTTATCGGCAGAAAGACTTACTAGAACCATGCCATTTGGCTGGATAGCTTTACCATTCGCGTCATATAGATGAATGTCAAATGCCTTGTAGTCTTTTGATTCAAGTGAAGTCGGCTTGGTTTCTTCTACCTTGATATAGCTGACATTTTTGAGTGTTGCTTCTGAACCATGCACTTGAACGCTTCCAGCTTTGTTCGAAAGAACACGAGTATTGTTTGGGATGGCTGGATTAAGCGTAGGCGTTACGGGAGTTGTCGGTGTTATTGGAGCAACTGGTGTAACTGGATTTACAGGTTTCTCGCTTGGCTTTTCTGCTGGTTTCTCTGGCTTAGCAGGTTGTGGTTGATCAACTGGAACAGTAGGAACACTTGGTTGCTTGTCTGGCTTAGGTTGTTCACTTGGCTTAACTTCAGGTTTTACTTGCTCAGCTGGTTTTTCAGCAGGGTTCTTAAACAAGAAAACGTAAGTATCGTAGGTTTCACCAAATAGATTGTATGAATGAGTTTTAGTTTTCTCATCATAGCGATTTGTTTCTTCACTTGGGAATCCTGGATAATAGAGTTCTTCCAGTTTTCTATCCTTAGTTAATGTATAAACCTGAATATCTTCTTTCTTCTCTTTTGATTTGATAGTTAAAGAGATGCCACCACCTTGGAGAGTTCGATTTGTTCCGTAAGTTGGATTTCCATTTTTATTAGGAACTTCATAGAAGATTGTATAAGCTTCGTAGTTCATTCCTTCCAACTCTGGAACTTTTACTCGAACAAGAGCAGGTTTAAACCTACTGTCCATATCTCCAAATCCGCTACCTTTAAATTTTATCTCTTTACCGTTTTCGAACATCGGATTATTGAAATTCGAATTAAAAGTATTTACTTTTATATGAGATCCTGCATGAAGCAAGTCTGGTTCAGCTGTCCACCAACCGTAAGAGGTTTTTTCTACATTTTCAGCAGGAAGTGGAGCAGCAAGGTCGTTTGTTGTTAGAGTAGGACGACCTGTTCCATTATTAAACCAACGTTTTGGCTGGTCGTTACGATAAGGAATCTTTGGCAATCCAGTATTTTCGGCTGGTTCCACTGGTTTAGCAGGTTGTGGTTGTTCTGCAGGTTTAACCTCTGGTTGAGGGGTTTCTGCTGGTTTTGGAGATGGAACGGGTGTTTCAGCTGGTTTATTTTCAACCGGCTTGTTCTCAGCTGGTTTCGGCTGCACAGTTGGTTCAACTGTCTCCGCTGGTTTCGAAATTTCAGCAGGTTTTTCCGTTTCCGCTGGTTGCGGATCTTTAGGTGTTGGTTTTTCTTCTACTGGTTTATTTTTAGTATAAATAAAATAGTAGCGAAAAAGATTATCTCCTTTACCATTTTTGTAGCCAGAACCACGCAAAGCATAAGCTGCATCATAACTGACTCTGACAACTTTTGGATCTGGGTCGATATCTGGATGATCTGCAGCTGATTTTACGACGTGGCTAAAAGTGTAGTCGGAGAATTTTTTTGCTGTTAGTATTCCATCTGCATCATCTTTATCGGTATCGAACCGTAATGATCTAACTGTTGCGTGTTCTGGACTATCAATCCTGGATTCAGTAGTGTATCCATATTTTTGGACACGATCAGCATCCAAGAAATCTGCTTGGACTTTGTATTCTCGATAAGTCCAGTCTGCTAAAGTAGGAAAGCCTTGCCCATTTGTTCCGGGAATTGGCGTGTTTAGAAGTTTATCAGCATCTATTCCAGAAAGAGCGTAAAGCTTTTGATTTGCTTCAGATACAATCTTGTCGTTCTCTTCTTTAGTCATAGACATGACTGCGCCAGCTTTGTATGCCAAATCTTCCGCCACCATCTTCTTCATCTCTTCAGAATCTGTTATAGGTTGTTCTGGTTCAGGCGTTATGATTGGTAGACCTGGCTCAGGTAGCTGATTGGTTGGATCGACGTTGTATTTTTTCTCGATCTCAGCATTTTTCTTGTCCTCTGCGATAGCCTCATCTGTTCCGTTTGCGAGAATGTTGCCCTCGGTCGAAGGTTTTTCGACAGGCGCGGGCTCTTCTACCGGCTTTTCAGCAGGTTTCGAAACTTCTTTGCCTGGCTTTGGCTTAGCGATTGGGTCGAGCATACTGAAATCAACCCAGCTACCATTAGGTTTTGGTGCAGGTGTTGGTTGAGCAACATTAGGTTTAGCAGCAACATTTGGCTGCGGCGCAACGTTTTCCTCGGCACGCACCAAAGTTGGCACGGCAGCACTAAGAGTTACAGCAGAGAAAGTGACAATACCTAGTTTAGTTAGTTTATTCATAATTTTTCCTCCTTGGGAATGTATAATTGCCTTTTTAGGCTTATAAAATAACAAAATCAACTTCCTTTCAAGACCACAAAAGCAAAATTTTGAGCCAACTCATTCTCTAAACATTTAATGTTCTTGATAGAAGCCTTAAATGAACCTTTATCCATTAACTGAACAATACAGCTATTACACTATTACATATCTTAATAATTTTTAAATTTTTTGTTACCATAAGCTCGCTAACTACTTTAGAGATAGGGAACTAAGTGTATCGCGTAACGACCGTTAAACGATACACAAAAAATACCAGTCTAATACAGGTTAAAAACACTGTTAAACTCGTATTTTTTAAATATTCATATTGTTGTTTTGACTGTTTCATCAAACGGTCGTTAATCGAAACAAATTTACAGCTTCATTCTACCATTTTTCCCTATTTTTAGCAATGATTTTCCGTTTTTTTTTGACGATTGTTCGCCACTTTATTGCGTTCTAACACTTTATATAGGGTTGATGTAGAAATTTGTTCAGCTTTTGCAATATTACGTATGCTTATATTTGAATGTAGATATTTGTTAAGTATCCGCTCCTCCTTTTCTTTTGAAATCCGTTTTGCTCCTAATCTAACACCATTTTCCTTAGCTTTTCGAAGTCCTTCTTTTGTGCGAAACCTCAGATTTTCCAGCTCATTTTCTGCCACAAAGCCTAAAATGACGCAAAGTAACCTGCCAATAAGAGAGTCTGTTTCTAGTTTTTCATGCAAACTGACTAGCTGAATATGATATTCATTAAATTGTTCAATAAGTTCTAGTAGCTTAAACATAGATCGAGTCAGTCTATCTAACTTATAGATAGTGAAAGTAACCTGCTTGCCATCTTTCGAAAAGTCAGAGGCCAGTTTTAAGGCTTTTGTAAGTTCAGGACGAGTGTTATTTGCACCAGATTCCTTTTCTATAAAAAGTTTATCGCAATGTTTGAGAGCTTCGATTTGCACTTTCAATCCTAGGTCTTGCTTATGAGTAGATACACGGGCGTAGCCTATGTTGATAGTCTTTTGAGACATAAAAATCCTCCTGTTATCTTGATACAGAGGGATATTTTACTATGAATTTTAAAATAAGAAAAGACTTCAATTTCATAATCCCTATCTATGTACACCCCAAAAGCTAGATTATTCTATCTAACTTTTTAGGGTGTACATAGATAGGGAAGGTGTAATTATAGGAGTTTTACTTGTCTCTTTGTATTACCAAATAATCACGCGCTCTTCTGGTGAACGCCACATACCGTCTCCTTCTTTGACATCATAGGTTGTAAAGAAATCATCGAAGTTTGGCACTTGTACATTGACACGGAGTTTGGCTGGCGCGTGCACATCGACGCTAGCCAAGAGTTTCATAAATTCTGGACGACCTTTCATGCGCCAGATGCGACCGAAGTTGTAGAAGAATTCTTCTGCTGAGAAGTCTGGTTCTCTCCTAGCTGCTTCAAGCGCTGCAGCGATTCCTCCCAAGTCAGCCACGTTTTCTGACACAGTCAATTTACCGTTAATGGTTGCTCCATAAGAATCCTGTCCATCAAATTGGTCAATAACTTTTTGTGTTTTCTCCTTGAAGGCAGCATAGTCGCTCTCTGTCCACCAATCCTTGAGGCTACCATTTTCATCAAAGGAAGCTCCGTTGGTATCAAAGGCGTGGGAAATTTCATGGGCAATAACCGCCCCGATACCCCCGTAGTTAGCAGAAGATGACTGATGCAAGTCATAGAAAGGTGCTTGTAAAATAGCTGCTGGAAAGACAATCAGGTTCTTCTGTGGATTGTAGTAGGCATTGACCATATGAGCAGGCATGCCCCATTCCTTGTAGTCAACAGGTTGGTTCCACTTGCTCCAACTGTGTTTGATTTCCACACGCGCAAAAGCTAGAGCATTGTCAAAAAGACTAGCCGTTTCATCCACTACCTTGTCCTTATAGCGTTCTGGCAATTCTTCTGGGTAACCGATGTAAGGCTTGATAACATTGAGTTTGACGATGGCCTTGTCACGAGTTTCGGGAGTCAGCCAGTCATTTTTAGCCAAGCGTTCCTTATAGACATCAATCATAGTTGCTACTTTTTTCTCTACGTCTGCCTTAGCTTCTGGAGAGAATTTTTCATGGGCATACCAAAGACCTAAGGCTTGTTTGAAAGGACCTTGTGCTAGTTGATAAGCTGCCTTGACCTTGTCTTTAGCTTGTGGAACTCCTGAAAGCGCACGGCTATAGGCACCTGACAAGACACGGATTTCTTCTGTTAAATAGCTGGTTGAGAGATTCACAACACTTAAAATTAAGGTTGCCTTGAGGAGAGGCCAAGCCTCTTCACTATAGAATTGGTCTGCTGCTTGCCAGAAACGTTCTTCGTCTACAATAACCTTGTCTGGTACTTGTCCAAGAACAGCTTGGAAAAAGTCATCCAAAGGTAGGGCAGGCGCAAATTTCTTGAAATCTTCATATGAATATGGGTGGTAGAGCTTGGCATATTCTGAACTTTCTTCATTAGAAAGCACAACTGCTGCAATTCGGCGGTCCAATTCTAGTCTTTTCTCTATCAAGTCTTCAATTTCTTCACCAGAGAAATCATAAGCCTTGAGAAGATTTGTACTGGTTTCTTTCCAAAGAGTCAAGAGCTCTTCGCGCTGAGGATGTTCTTCTGCATAGTAGGTCGTATCTGGCAAGATTGTGCTTGGAGCGCTAGCCCATAGAACATTGATTCTAGCATCCATAAAGTCTGGCGATACACCAAAAGGAAGGAAGTTTGGTTTTCCAGCAAGCTCAAACTCTGCTAGTTTAGCTGTAAAATCCGCAAAAGTCTCCAACTCTTGGAATTCTTTAAGGAGTGGTAAGACAGGTGTGATACCGTCAGCTTCTCTCTTGTCAAAATCACGAACTAGGCGGTGGTATTTGACAAAGTTTGCCAAGATAGCATCCTCAGGCACCTCTTCACCTGCTAACCACTTGTCTGTTGTCGCCAGCATCAAGTCTTCAATTTCCTGATCTAAATCAACAAAACCTCCTGTTTGAGACTTATCTGCTGGGATTTCAGCTGTCTGTTGCCATTCTCCATTGATAGCATCATAAAAATCATCTTGATAACGTGTCATCTTGTTCTCTCTTTCATTTGTATTTGTCTTTATCTTAACAAAAATCACTAGGGAATGCAATTAAAAATGAACTTTCCTTTTCTATCATTTTTCAGTTATTATTTCAATTTTTTAAAAATTCACAAAAAAATTAATTGTCTGAAAAATGAATTGACAAAAAATATATAAAATGATAAAATTCTATCTATCTCATAGCTTTGCTACTTGAAATTTAAATATTAGGAGGTAGATTTTATGCTTAAGCAAAAACGTGTTCATTCTGTAAGTATTGCAGGAATCGCAGTAGAAGGATAGTAATACTTTCTTCACCGAGGCTGGTAACTAGACTTTCTCTAGTTACCTTTTCTTTTAATTGATATAAAGAGATATAATGGATCTACTAAAAGCTCGTCCAAAACTAAAAAAGGCTTACCCAGTAGTATATAAAGACGGATCGGTCTATATAGGTGGGGTTGGAGAAATTACAGAATATGAAGACCCTAGCGGAGCTATTGAATACATGCTCAAAAAAATGGATGGAATTAATACCGTCGAAAAAATCATAAGAGAAGTTTCAGAAACCTACAGTGAACTATCACCATCTGATGTAATGGAAGCTATTGATGAAATCAGTAAAGAACGATTTATCGAGGATTTAAATCTTACTGGTTCTAAAATATTATCCAAGTATGAATTAGAACGTTATCACAGAAACATCAACTTTTTTTCATCTTACGCAACTTTAAGTGAAAATAAATATATTTCTCAAAAAAAATTAATTGATTCAAAAATTGGAATTATTGGATTAGGCGGATTAGGCTCTCACATTATATATGACTTAGCTGGCTTAGGTATAGGAGAAATAAAAGCTGTTGAATTTGATGTCGTTGATATATCTAATTTAAATAGACAAATTTTATATAACTTTGATGATATAGGAAAGAGTAAAGCAAGTATAGCAAAACAACGCATCTATGAATTTAATCCTCAAATAAAATTTACTGTTGAGGAAAAGAAAATCAATTCATCTGAAGATGTTGTTGAATCATTCCGAGGATTCGACTGCTTAATACTAGTTGCGGATAGACCTAAAATCAAACTAGCAAGATGGGTAAATGAAGCTATAGTAAAGCTGAATATTCCTTTATTTTGTGCAGGTTTAGAAGCGCAATGAGCCCTGCAATATACTATTATCCCCAAAATATCTGGATGCATAGATTGTTGGAGAAATACTATCCAAAAAGAACACCCTATTTCTCACCTAATCCTTGAAGAAAGAACTCGTTTAAATTTAGTTGGTGACAATACTGCCATAGCTCCTCTAGTATCTGTAGCAACTGGTATCATTTGTTCAGAAGTTACAAAATATATCACTGGTATCGGTGAATTAACTACTGTAGGCCAATTAAAATCTATAGATATGAATACAATGACTACAAAAATAGCCGAGCATTGGCATATAGATCCCAATTGTATAACCTGTCGTGGAGGTAATATTATTGAATAGAAATTACAAAATATTGTGGCTAACATTTCTTGTATCCAACTTTGGTGATTGGCTAAGAAAATTAGCTCTACCTTTGCTAGTATTTGAGAAAACAGGATCTCCATTTCATATGGCTACTCTATACGGTATTTCATTTTTACCATGGATTTTATTTTCTCTAGTAGGAGGTATATTAGCAGATAAATTCAAAAAAGTATATATCATTTCAATATGTCATTTAATCTCATTAGTCATTCTAAGTTTGCTAATAATATCTTTTAAAAATGATAATATACTCTTACTCTTAATTTATATTTTAACCTTCCTGCTCTCCTCTACAGAGCCATTAGTCCACCCAGCATTTCAAAGCTTGTTACCACAGATTGTAACAGACAATCAGCTATCAAAAGCCAATTCAGGAATCCAACTTATTGACAATACATTAAATCTTATTGGTCCTATGATTAGTGGTTCTGTTCTATTACTTATTAATCCAGCTAAAGTTTTATGGGTCAATGCTCTTACCTTTTTAATTGCCAGCCTATTAATTCTCTGCATAAAAACTCCAGAAAATACACTAGTAAATATCTCTAAAAAAGAGAGTCTTTCTAAAACAATATCTATTGGTTTGCACTATGTAAAAAATGATAAAATCATCCTAAGTGGAGCTATTCTTTTTTTTGGAACAAACTTTGGTATTCATATATTTCAGGCCAACTTAGTTTACTATATTACAGATGTTCTAGGCTATACCTCCTTTCACTATGGATTAATACTCTCAATAGCTGGTGTAGGAGCTATATTAGGTGCTATTCTTGCCCCTGAATTAATTAAAAAGTTTAGATATGGAAAAATCCTCTCCATCAGTACAATGCTAGCTGGTCTATCTACTATGTTGCTATCAATTAACACAAACTATATATATATGGGAGTATTTTTAGGTTTGAGTAATATGTTTGGCAATATCAATGCCATTACATATTTTACGTTACGACAAAAAGTTGTCAAAAAAGAAATGTTGGGACGTGTTGTTAGTATTACTAGAATGATCTCATTTGCTTCTATCCCCTTAGGAGCATACCTTGGAGGGATACTTGTTTCACATAACTTAACTATCATAAGTATTCTAATATTAGCAGGTACTATAAGATTTCTTGCAGGGGGATTTAGTTACTTTAGTCCATTAACCAAAAGTAAAAACTATTGATGTTTAAAGTGTGATATACTGATTCAAAATAATTCATCAAAGAATCGCTCATACTCAATAAAAATCAAAGAGTAAACTAAGGGCTTATCCATAGATGGATTAAAACACTTTTTGAAGTACAGATAGTAAATCTAATTAAAGAATCTTTAAAATCATAAAAACGCATAATATCAGGTGTATAAACCTTGAGATTATGCGTTTTATTAGACATCCTACTAAATATATAGCAAAATAGAGTTAGTTGGAGCTGGAGTAGTACAATGCTGCTTCTAAGGCATTTTTATAATTTACTTTGAATTTCTAACAATGTTTTAAAAAACTCGGTGGACTATTCCAAATTCAATCCACTATATATTGATTCCCTTGTGTGATGTGTAAAGATTTTTTAATGACTTATTTTAATTTTTTCAAAAATTAACTTGACTTAATTTTTTTTTTAATGTATATTCCCATCTTTGACAGTTTT